>CAZEQP010000244.1:0-5577 GCA_964514345.1 uncultured Candidatus Obscuribacterales bacterium | reverse complement strand
TGCCACGCACTCCCATTATCTGTCTGACCGCTTTTTCTTCAGAAGAGGAATGTCGGGATGCCGGCATGGACGATTTTATGCAAAAGCCGATGATGCTGGACCAGGCGAAGGCAATAATCGATAAATACCTTAAAAACTAAGTGTCGCAGCTACCAATAATTTTTCGTGTGGGTCCGATTCGGTAGTCAAGTATTGCTGGTTTATATAGCACCGCAGATAATGTCATAGCAATATCAGCGGTGGTGCCGATATTTGTCTCAGTCTAAAGCAACCAGGAAGATTAATATGAACACAAATCCTGAAAAGAAAGTTTCGGACCCCATCGATTTGGAAGGTCTCGAGGACTTGCTCGACGCCGCCCATGTGAAAGTAATGAAGCGGACTTCTGAAATAAATCTTTCCGAAGAAAGCGCCGTCACTTATTACGAAAATAAATCAGTGCTTGAGCTTCTTGGCCGCGTGCAGGAAGTGCACAGTCTTTTGACCGAAACCAATACACGATTGCTCAGCGCTTATGAAAGAGTGCGTCAGATGGAGCGTCTTGTCGACCATCAAGAAAAGCGACTCAGCCTTTTGCCCGCTCTGGAAAAACAAGCCATTCGTGCCACAGAATTGCAAGTGCTTCTTGATGAAGCATTAGCCGAACTGGAAAAACTCAGACAACCCTGGTGGCGCCAAATCGCTAGCCGGCGCAAACAGCAGAACTAGTATTTGTAGACTGCGGCTTCTCTACAGGCAGTCTATTTTTGACCCAGGCGCCGGTACCGCCTGTGATATTAATCACATTGGTGACGCCTTTTCTTCTCAAGATTGTGGTGGCAATACTTGAGCGATAACCGCCGGCGCAAATTACTGCGTAACTTTGCTTTCTATCCAGTTTTCCGGCAGTTTTTTCCAGCTCATTCAAAGGCATGTTCTGGCAGCCGGGGACATGACCTGAGTCCCACTCGCCCGGACGTCTGACGTCGATGACTTTCAAATCTTCTTTATTTTCCAGTTTTTGCGCCAGGTCATTTACTGAGATTTGTTCGATTTTTTCGATCTCCATACCGGCTTTGATCCAGGAATACATTCCGCCTTCAAGATAACCGGTGGCGGTTTCATGACCGGCTCGGCTCAGCCTGAGAAAAGCTTCTTCCACTGCCGGCTTTTCGTCTGCCACAATAATCATGGGTGTTTCAATGGCGATAACCTGACCGGCCCAGGAGGCAAACTGTCCGCCCAGCCCGATATTGATTGAACCGGGAATATGACCTTCTCCGAAAATGGAAGCCGGTCTGACATCGAGCACTACATATCCGTCTTGGATAGCCTTTTGTGTTTGAGCCGGGTTCATGGCTACAGGCTCAGACAGATCATCCAGATGCTGCGCGCCTTCTTTGTTTTTCTTCACCGCATGTTTGAAATAGGCAGGCACTTCGGGAAGGTCGGTGCACATCATGTTTACGAATTCTTCTTTAGGCATCGGTTTTAAGGCATAGTTGAACTGTTTTTGCTGACCGATTGTGGATGAACGATCCGAAGACATGTTTTTGCCGCACAAAGAACCGGCACCATGAGCCGGGTACACTTCGGTTTTGTCGTCCAGTTTCAAAAGTTTGTTGTGTAACGAGTCATAAAGCATCGATGCCATTTCTTCGCTGGAAAGACCATGTCCGGCCACCAGATCTGGACGTCCCACATCACCAATGAAAAGTGTGTCGCCGGTCAGAAGTTTGGCGGCTTCTGTGTTTTTCTTGTCATTGATCAAATAACAGACACTTTCCACAGTGTGTCCGGGAGTGGCGATTACTTTGATTGTGACGTCGTTGCCCAGGTGCAATTCGTCTTTGTCTTTGACACTTTTATGATCAAACTCAGCCTCTGCCATTTCACTCATGACTATTTCGGCGCCGGTTTTCTTGGCCAGCTCGCAATGACCACTAACAAAATCGGCATGCAAATGGGTTTCCAATATGTACTTGATTTTAAGCCCCTGTTTTTCCGCTTCTTCGATATATTGCTCAACATCCCGCTGCGGGTCCACCACGCAAGCCTCACCCTCTGAGCCCACCATGTAGGAGGCGTGAGCCAGACATCCCAGGAAAAACTGCTTGAAATACATTATTCGATCCTTCAAAAATGTGCCTATACATCAGGTTATATCACTTGAAAGAACAATCTTGATTTCTTCTTCTTAAGGTCAGGCTTTGTGATATAGTCAAGCCTTCATATTCGTACCGAACCGCAAGACAAACAAATGAGGTTTTCAATATGCAGGCGTGCAAAATTTCGGGGAAAAAATTGCTGAAACTTTCTTCTCTGACAGTAGCAGTCGGGGTTCTGGGACTTTCAGGATTAATTTCGATGACCCTGTCCGCTCAGGCCGATGAGACGAAAAAGGCTATTCGTCTTCCGCGCACAGTGGTGCCTACCTCATACAAGCTGTATTTTGAGCCGGATCTGGAGAATAAACAGTTTTCCGGTGAGGAAACTATTTTTGTCGACGTCGCTTCACAGGTCAAAGAGATTGTATTGAACGCCAATGATCTTGAAGTGGGCGAAGCCGAGCTGGCGCAGGTCAAAAAAGGCAAAGGACATGGTCCCTGGCTTGAAGCCCAGATCGAGCCGGATAAAGAAAATCAACAAATTCGATTCAAATTCAAAAAAACGATTGCTCCCGGTTCTTATGAATTTCATGTCAAATTTGCCGGAAAACTGAACGACAAAATGGCAGGTTTTTATTATTCCTCTTCCACTGACCAGAACGGAAACAAACTGGCTCTTGCCACCACACAGATGGAGCCCACAGACGCCAGACGTGTTTTTCCTTGTTTTGACGAGCCTGAATTCAAAGCCGCATTCAACATCACATTGGCCACACCGCCTGATTTAGTGGCAATTTCAAATGCTCCGCTCAAATTGAAAAGACAAGACCCCCGCACCAACAAAACACAGTTTACTTTTGAAGAAACTCCCCTGATGTCCACTTATCTGGTGGCACTGATAGTGGGACCATTTGAAGCCACCGACGTAAAGACTGTAAACAATGTCGAGATCAAAACCTGGGCTATAAAAGGAAAGCTCGACCAGGCGCTTTACGGAAGGGACACGGCGGTGAAATTGCTTCCGTTTTTTGAAGATTATTTCGGCACCGCCTATCCCATGAAAAAGCTTGATTTAATCGCCATCCCTGATTTCAGCTCCGGCGCCATGGAAAATCTTGGTGCCATCACTTTTAGAGAATCACGCCTTTTGCTGGATCCTGCTTCAGCTTCTGTTTCGACCAAACAAAGCGTGGCCATGGTAGTGGCTCACGAAATGGCCCATATGTGGTTCGGAGACCTGGTCACAATGAAATGGTGGGATGATCTCTGGCTCAATGAGGCTTTTGCTTCCTGGATGGAGCCTAAAGCTCTTGATTTTCTCCAGCCTGATTGGAAACCATGGGACTCTTTTGTGTCGGACAAAGGCACTGCCATGGAAACCGATGCACTTTATGCCTCGCGTCCAATCTATGCCAAAGTGAATAATCCGGAAGACGCCGAACAAATGTTTGACGAAATTACATATGAAAAGGGCGCTTCTGTTTTACGCATGCTTGAGCGTTATGTGGGAGAGGATGTTTATAAAAAAGGCATCCAGAACTATATTGCCAAATTCAAATACAAGAATGCCACCACTGACGATTTGTGGAACAGCATTGAAGAAGCTTCAAACAAGCCCATTTCCAAGATAATGAAAGAATGGGTTTATACAGCCGGTTATCCGCTGGTGGAAGTCGAACTTAAAGGTGCCGAAGACATTAAACTGAGCCAGAAACCTTTCCGTTTGCTGGATGCAGTGAAGACTCAAGATAAGTCTGTATCCACTAATGCAGCTAGAGCCCATGTCTGGCAAATTCCTGTGTCTTACAGACATTTGCCTGAGGACGAGCCGGCTAAAAACAAAGCCACCCATATAATGGATACGGTTCAAGAAGACCTGGCCGTGCGAAATACTAAAACTCCTTTTGTAGTAAATGTCCACTCAGACGGCTATTACAGAGTGAGCTATCCCAGAGAAACTTTGAAATCACTTTCAGGACTGGCTCAAAAAGAACTCAGTGTGCCTGAGCGTTATTCATTGTTGTCAGATTCTTTTGCTCTGGTCGAGGCAGGCAAATTGCCGTGTGCCGATTATCTGGAATTGACCGCGGGTTATAAGGAAGAAACAGATCCTACTGTAATGGGTCTTTTGATCAGCCATTTAGCCCGTATCAATCTGTTTATTAAAGACCAGGACCGTTTGCAATTTGCTGCACTGGTGCGCGACAGACTTACACCTTGCGCCGGGCGTTTGGGTTGGGAAAAAGCCGAAGGTGAATCTGATCTCACACAAATTTTGCGTGGTGATGTGCTCGACGCTCTAGGCACCATCGGACAGGACAAAGAAGTCATAGCCAAAACTCGGGAAAAATTCGGGGATTATTGCAAACGCCCCGAAACGATAAATCCTGATTTGAATGACACCATAGCCGGAGTCATCGCTTATAACGGTGACAAATCGGACTATGACACATTATTTGAGCTCTATAAGTCGGCAAAAACACCTGAAGCCAAATTGCGCAACCTTATGGCTCTGGCTGTTTTCAGACAGCCTGACTTGATCAAACGCACACTTGAGCTGGCGTTGACCGATGAAGTCAAAACCCAGGATGCTCCACATCTGGTGCAAAAGTCTTTGCATACAATTGCCGGTCGCAATATTGCCTGGCAATTCATCAAAGACAATTGGAAAGTGATGAATGAACGGTATCCATCCAAGTTGTTCATTCGCATCGTGAAGGGCGCCAATTCACTGGTCGAGCCAAAAGCAGTCGAAGACATGACCGCTTTTCTTTCCACTCATCCGGTGCATTCAGGTGACCGTGCCATCGCCAAAGTGATAGAACGCGGCAAAATCAATGCTGCACTCAATCAATCAATGACCGGTGAATTGAGCACCTGGCTGAGCAAATATTCAAGCTCGGCTCCAATGTAATGAGGGGTTTGTCCGAATTTTTTGACACTTGTCACTTGTCACCTGTCACCTGTCACTTGTCACTTGTCACTTGTCACTTGTCACTTGTCACTTGTCACTTGACACTTGTCACTTGTCACTTTTTTTGGACAGACCAGGGTAAGAGATCAGGAGTATGGGTGGGTGGTCAAACATGCCACGTGGCACGCGCCACATGCCACGCGCCACATGCCACGCGCCACATGCCACGCGCCACATGCCACGTTTCGCGTGTCACAATATCCTCCTAACCTTTCACCCTATCTGGCCCAACAAGATCTTAAATTTCAGGGGGCCGAATAGACTATGTTTGGATTTTGAGCCCAGGCTAGATCCGGTGAGCTATTTGAATTCCGGCAAAAGCCCATAAAGCCGGCTAATTTTGAGCTGTAATATTCAGGATTTACGTTCCAAACTGCATGAGCAGCATTTTTGCAAGTCAAAAAGAATTTGGTGCCGGAAGCTTTTTCATACAGATACTGCGCGTGGTGATAGGGGGTGCAAATATCCTTTTCCGCTCCCACAATTAAAAGAGGCGGATGCTTACCTTTGACGAAT
>CAZEQP010000243.1:0-5594 GCA_964514345.1 uncultured Candidatus Obscuribacterales bacterium | reverse complement strand
TGCGATCAAGAAGTTTCTCAAGTTGCAGTCGGCCAGCGGCATTATATTGATATTTTGTATTTTCGGTGTTGCCATTTAAGACTGAAGTGAAAGTAAAAACTTCAGCACCATTGGGAGAGCCACCAGAGTAGAGCTGGGGGTCAGGGCTGAAAGAAGTCAGATTCATAACAGCACCATTTGCTTGCGCGCTTACTTGATATTTCTGGCAGGTGGCATCAGCATTGACCTGAGAGGCAAAATTAGTAGCAAGAGTGGCAAGCGTGTCTCCAGCTTGAGCCGTATATGTAAACGTAAGCTGCCCGTTATTTGGGAAAAATGGCTTTACGACAATGAAACTAACTATATCTCCTGCCACCACAGGTCCTGAAAGCGTACAGACTTGAGTTTGCCTCACCATCGAATTAAGGTCGACGGTTTCCGTAGCACCGCCATTCAGGAAAAAGCCAAATCCTGCCGGAAGTCCTGTGCTTTGTGTTTGCATGCTCACCACATTTGAAACAGAGCCTGCCGTTATCCCCATGCCCCTGAATGTGGTATTGGCATTAATATTGGCAGCTAGTCCGTTTGCAATAGTAGTTAGCGTATCGCCAGCTTGCACTGTGTAGCTTACGTTATTGAAATTATTAGAAATGGTGATTACATCACCCGCTGTCACTGTGCCACCAATCTTGGCATTCACAATGAGATTGCCGTCGCCTCCCAAAGAGCGTGAACTTGAAAGAGGAAGATTGGACGAGCCGGCTAATCTTGTATTTCCGCTTGGCTGATTTGGATAAGTAAAAAATGTTGGGCTTGATTCTAGCGGAGGAGCAATATACTGAATGGCAGGCTCAAGAAGTTCATTATCAAGATTCATCACAAACTTAGTCCGCACACAATGCGTATAAATGAAATTTGCCGGATCGTTTGGATAAAGCGAAAAAGCATGCCTGTCCCAGAAAAATGTCGATTCAGTCTCACCTACCCAGCTTTCAATAACAGATGATGTGCCATCCGGGAAAGTGAATTTCAATCCTCGTGCCGGATTGGGATTGGCTCCCGGCACATACTTGTAAAAAGATGTCGAGCCATAGGGCGTGGTCATCAGCGTGATGAAAGACGAGCTTGTGTTATATGAAAACTTGGAAACCAACCCAATTACATCGGTGGTGGAAGTTAGATACGTTAGCGTTGAGTCATATGAAAAAGAGCAGCTGCGGGAAAATGGATCGGTAATGCTTGCTATTTTGTAAAAGCCCGGATTTCCCAATGTGTTTGAGACATAGCTTATTGTAGACACCTGATTGGTGGCGTCGGTCAAAGAAACTATGCGGAAATCTGAATCATATTGAATTAACACAGAATTGCCTTGCGGATCCACCACTTTGGTCATGAATATTCGCACAGGAGAACTTGTATCTGAAAGATCATAAATCTGCTTGGAGCCATCAGGCATCCGTCTTTCATAGACACCACCGCCCACATCGACAAGCAGAGCTTGGCTGTAAAAATTAGGCGAATAAACTCCCATATTAGGAGTGTATTTTTCTGAACCGCCACCCATCAGACGCAGCGTTGCTACGTTTGAGGCATTGAGCGTAAGGTATGAAAGCCAGTTGAAATTCCAGTTCTGTCCAAGATTTGTGAAAGTGAAAGAGCTTGGCTGATTTGTTTGAAGATCTTTGTAGTTAAGCCCAAAGTCCATGCTTGGTCCAACAGGAGGAGAATAGCCTAGGGGAGTATCCGATATCATCAGAGTGCACAAAAGTTTGTTGGCTGAGGCATAAGCCATGCCGCCTTTTTCACAGCAGTCACCTGTAGTACACTGATCAGGTCCTGGAGGATCACCGTCCCACTCGATTGCGACACCTTTGCCTTTTATAGTCGCTGCTTCTTTGTCGCTTACTTTCATCCAGCCGACAGGAAGTGTTTCCAATTTTGGTATCAGAAAGTATCCGTCTGACTCACTGTTTAGGGCGGCTTTTGAAATCCAGAGCTGACCATCAGTATCAAATGTGGGGTCTTTTACATGATACTTGCCGTTTTCTTCTTTCAAAATAGCGGCATAATGCCCTAGTTTCCAATGCAAAACGCAAGGGGTGATTATTGGAGCATCTTGAGAAACGCGCTTTGCTACCTGATATTTAAGACCTACTTCATCGGCCAATTTATTGACCTGGGAAAGGCTTGTTCCTTCTTTAGTCGATTTTGCTTTGTCAACAACAGGATGTTTGTCTTTTACCGTCTTTCCTATATTCCAGATATTGTTGACTGCAAATGGCCCGCATTTAAAGGCACGCTCAGGTCTTTGTTCCATTTCACAAAGTCCTACTCTGGCTCCATCTATTTTCTGCTCGTCTGAGCCGAAGAAGGGACGTGTTTTAATTTCTTTGAAATATTTGCGCAGGTCTTCTTGTCTGCCAAGTCGCGAATCTAATAAAAGCAAATTTGCAATGGCGCGATTTGCGACAAGACTTTGTTCTTTTCCTTTTTCATTTTTGGATGCATCCCATGCTTGCGTCCAAAGAGATTGCGCTTGTGACAAATAGCCTGAATGAAAACGCAATTCTCCCAGAGTCGTTTTTAATGATGGTGTCCATCGCGAACTTGGATATTGATTTATAAATTGATTGAGGTCTGAGACATCTTCAAGATTGTTTTTAGCCTTGAAAGCTTTAAGTGCTTCAGCAAGAGCAGCATTCTCACCTTCAATAATAGATCCTGTCCCTTGCATGGGAATAAGCGGTTCTTCAAAGGCTCTTGAATTTAAAATTTCCAGATCTGTGGGATTATCTGAAAGCTTAAAACTTGCTTTTATCGCCTTAAATTGATGAGGTCCGGTTCTAATTGCTTTAGGAGCGGGGACCGGAATCTTAGTTTTAGATTTCTGTTCCGTTTTTAATCCGACTGCAGCTGATGAAGCCGACTTGTTAGAAGAATTTGCTTTCTGTTTGCGCGGCGTTACTGCCAGAATGGGTCCTGTCGTGGACCACAGGATGAAAAACGAACCGAGAATTGCAATTGACTTGCGAGAATAATTTCTTAAATCGGAGAGATTATTTTTCATATTTTTATTGAGAAGTGGTAGGTAGCTGCAAGTCGATAGTCAAAGGTCTTGTATCAAGCGGATCTGGTGCCGGCCATTTATTGGCATCTAGGGTGTACGAGGCAGAAGAAATGCTGCTTGAGACACCATTTGCCACGCTCAAAGCTTTAAGAGTTTGCGTGTAGCTTATATTCAAAGGCTTTGAATATATAGGCGATGTACTTGGATTGGGATCAGAACCATCCTGTGTTACATAAACTGTACTTCCTGCCTCTGAGGCTATGGCTACTTGAGTAGGACCAGGCAAGGAACCGGACGCAACACTAATAATCGGTGCAGCCGTTGCAACTGCTGTGGAAAGCTGGTATCGCGCAAAAAGATATGCGCTAATATCAGCTCGCTCACTAACTGTAACCGGGCGGTCATATATAAGTAGTTCAGCCAATTGCCCGTTCAAAAAGTTTGTCGTACTATCTGAACCAATGAAATTCAATGTGCGGGTCGTGTTAATCAGATTTTCTACTGTGCCAGAGGCAACATTCACCGTATTTACGTTAGTGCTTGCAGTCGCAGAGCCTGAATGCACGGTGTCCAGTTCTTGGAATTTGTTGAGAATAAGACTTCCGCTGGGGCTGGTTAGAGTACTGCCTGTGGTGCCGTTGTATGCAGTAAATTGAGTTTGGGTGTTTATGGTCTCCTGGCTCATCTTATCTGAAGGACCGGAATTGCCGGTGGTTAAAAGTGTGGCAGTTCCTGTCCCCACCGGCTTCATGACGGCAAAGAGACTTGCTCCACTGCTTAAATTCGAAAATCCCGAAGTAAGGTTTAGGAACTGGGAAGTTCCGTTGAATTGAACAGCAGGAAAATCATTGATGGCATCACTTACCAGAGTCGGTTGAGCTGATACTGACGACTGGGTGGCATTATTAGCCGATGAAGCGCCGCTGAGATCATTCCACTGAATGACATTGGCTCCACTTGTGAGCGGGCCAAAATCTGATTTAAGCCAAAGCTTCAATCCAGTTCTTGGCACCGGCTTGGAGTTGGTATCGCTTTGAATATTTGCAGTTACTATAGAACTTGAAACGCCACTGTTCCATGCGATTGCTTTGATAATAGCCGTAGATCCGATAGGAATCGGATTTACGTATTCGGTGCTGCTGGGAGTGGGATCGCTATTGTCCTGGGTGAAATAAATTGTGTCTCCAGGATCTGCAGAAATTACCACTTGAGATTGAACCTGACTAAAAACACCAGTGCCTGGTGAGATAATTGGTGGATTTGTAGCAAATGCCGCCGTCTGAATAAACAGGCTAAAAACTGTACTAGCAAGCACTAAAAGAAAGTTGTCAGCAATTGATCTCTTTAGAATGTAATTAAAAATGTGCCGTTCCTCCCAAAAAAGACACATAGACTCAATGATACCTGCTTCCGAACAAATTACGGAAGCGAAATAACTCAACCTTCAATTTCAAGTTAACCCTGTGACCGAAAAAAGTAAACTGTTTTGCTGGCAAATTAATCTGCAATCAATAAAATATGTGCTTGTTTAAAAATCCAAAAATTTTTGCATGTTAAGGACAAATCAACCTGCGCTCTCTGTTCTCTCAATTGCTTTTTAACTTCGAGTTCTTGCTCTTTATATCGAATTGGAAACAGTGTCTTGACTTGCCGCACTCTTTAAGATTTAGCAACGCCGGGTGAGATAGACGGGATGATTTACCAAATCACCCGTTCTTGCGTTCCTCATTTTAGCGCGGCGTCAAGACTATACTTTTACTATAGTCTGCTTCAATAGTGAGCATTTCAGCTCAGCGCAGGTTCAATTCCGGGATAATTGTGCCGGAGCGTTTGATAATTTAACGTTGACTGTGCATTAATGTCTCAGTAATTTTGACATAATCATATATGGTGCCTAATAGATCGCGAAGGCAGGATAATTGGCAAATTTCATTCTGACCTTTCGCGCAATTCTTTTTGTCGACGGTTCCCCGTCAGACCAGCTTTTTGATGCGACTCTTGACGTATGGCATACCTCTGCCTTTGTCGTCATACAACTCGATCCTGATTCTCAATGGGGAAGCAACATAAACATTGATTTTCAAACGAATCAAGATAAAGATTCTAATTGTCGTTGATCAGTGGTGTGCTCCCGGGGTCCGATTCTACCGCAATCTCCGAGAAACTCGCACCTATCTATACAACCAGGGGTAGTATCAATGATAAACAAAAAAACTGTGCCGCAAGTCTTGAATCCTGGCAATATGGAATTGTCTAGAGACAGGTGTGGCGACTGAATGCTGATTTCAGATTAAGAAGGGAGAGTAACGATAGTCATTTTTATCATTGTGACTAATGTTTTTAGTCCAAATCAACATATAAGCATCAGAAAAAAGGTTGATAAAATCTTTTCTCAAATTTTCTGCAGAAGGGGCCATATAGGGGCCATAGATTTTGCGAGAGTCCCCCAATAAAAAATCGCCTCTCCTTTCAAGATTGGCGATTCATCATTGTTCTGATTGGCCTGCCCGGTAAGACTCGAACTTACGACCTCATGGTTCGTAGCCAT
>CAZEQP010000242.1:0-5619 GCA_964514345.1 uncultured Candidatus Obscuribacterales bacterium | reverse complement strand
GTTGCTGAGAAAAACCTGACCGGTACCAACATCGGCATGAATAAAATAAAAACTCGCCGGCTGAGTCTTCGGCTTGCCAGTCATTCGGACTTGAATGTGGGTGAATGTGTTCCATTTTATTTTTGTCCCCGATCCGTAATGCTTTATCTAATCCATTGTAAAAATGAAGAGCTTTCGTACAAAGGAGGTCAAGATGAAATACTGCATTTGGTATCAAGCCTGAGAGAAGCTATTGAATGGGCAGAAAAAGAAAATTTGCGTTGGGCTTTTACGCTATCGAACGCTGGTTCGTTCATTTTCGAAGATCGTTGCGATTTGAAAGACATCGGCAATATAAATTGGACTGCTGTCAATTCTACACAGTGGGGAGGACAAGGAATCGATCCAGCCATCAAAGAAGGAAAGCAAGCGGAATTTTTGTTGGAAAATAAATTTCCTTGGAGTTTAGTAAAGCAAATTGGTATGAGAAACAATTCTGGACTCAATAACAGAGTTTCCCAGGCAATCAGAGCCTGTGAAAATAAGCCCAGCTTGACTTTTCAAGAAAGCTGGTATTATTAATAAAGGAGTCAGTTTTATGATTGAATTTAAGACTGGAAATATTCTGAAAGAAGAGGTTGATGCGTTAGTTAACACAGTTAACTGTGTTGGTGTGATGGGTCGCGGAATCGCTTTGCAATTTAAGAAATCATATCCGCACAACTTTAAGCAATACGAGATTGCATGTAAGCGAAAAGAAGTTCAACCTGGAAAGATGTTTGCGGTAAGAGTCAGTGATTTGACCAAGCCAAACTTTATTATTAATTTCCCAACGAAAAGACATTGGAGAGGCAGGAGTCGAATTGAAGATATTGAATCCGGATTAAGAGCGTTAGTAAATGAGATTCAAAAACTCCAAATTAAGTCGATAGCCATCCCGCCTCTTGGATGTGGATTGGGTGGGCTGGAATGGAGAGAGGTTAAACCAATAATTCAAAGTGCTTTTGAAGGACTAGATTTAGAAGTGATCGTATTTGAACCTTCGAGTGCCCCTAGTTCCGAGGAAATTGTCTCCACTTCTCCCGCTCCCAAAATGACTTCTGGTCGAGCTGCGTTAGTAGGATTAATGTCGCGTTATTTAGAAGGCTTGCTGGATCCCTGCGTTACTTTAATCGAAGTGCACAAACTTATGTATTTTATGCAAGAAGCTGGTCAACCGTTGAAACTGAACTACACTAAAGGTCTTTACGGTCCGTATGCAACCAATCTAAGCCATGTTCTCAATCATATTGAAGGCTACTATGTGAGTGGCTATGCGGACGGAGGAGATTCACCCGGAAAAGAACTACATTTGATACCAGGAGCTATTGAGGAGGCTAAAACTTTCTTGGCCAATGAAAAAGAGACTGTTGAAAAGTTTAATCGAGTAGCCGAGCTGGTTTGTGGTTTCGAATCACCTTTTGGAATGGAAATTCTTTCTTCGGTTCATTGGGTTGTTTCAAAAGAAAATGCTCGTGAGAGTGATGAAATATTCAATGCCGTTCATAGCTGGAACGAACGGAAAAAACAATTCTCAGCAAGACAGATAGATATAGCAACGAATGTACTGCAAAAATATTCGTGGATTTAGACTTGTCTTGGTCAGCTAATCACCAAATACGATACTGGCAGGAAGTTGTTTGTCTGCCGGAAGTGTGGGGTTCAAAAATCGGGCTTGCTCGATGTTTCTTGCCGCCGACACCGGGTCTTTCATTTTGTGAAAAACATAGGCCAGAGCCAGATAAATAGGCACTGAATTAGGATCGACTCTCTGGGCATGAGCCAGGTCGTTGTGAGCGTAAATCCACTGTTTCAGCTGTATGTGGACGCAGGCTCTTTTGTAAAACATTACTGCGTCGCGCGGATTTTCGCGGATTGTAGTGTTGTAGGCTTGCATCAATAATTTGGGTTCGCCTTCTTCTTTGAAATATTTGCTGTCCAGAGTCAGTTTAGACGGCGCAGCTTCCTGATTGGTCTCCGCTTCTCTGGCTGCTAAACGTGCTTCCAATTCAGTAGAACAGTCGGGTTCAAGCCCTCTTTTGATGTCGGGAAAAAGTTTTTGTGGGTTGGCTGGAGCCGCCGCCAGCAAAAGTGATCGTCCATCCCATTTGCTGTTCATAACAGGCATCTGTGTGGCTTGTCTGTCTTCTTTCACTTCGGCTGCCACTTTTTCTTTCAGTTCGGTAAAAGAGTCTGCCAGCTCTTTGGGTTTGCCGTTGTTTTTCATACAGTCGATAAGTTGGCGGGTAAATACACCGTTTTTATAGCGGCGCGACTCCCAGGACTGCTCTGTCGGCTGGCTGGAGCAAATAATCAATTGTCCGGAGCCTTGAGCCAGAGCGGTGGAGTCGAAATTACCCACTTCACGACTCAATCCTTTGGCGCCCGGTTTCAACGAGCCTGAATGGCAGGCGTCAAGCACGATAAGCACGCGGTCTGCCGAGGTGCGAGTATCGGCCACGTCAAGCACGCGTTTCATTTGAATGCCGGTGGCAAACAAGTCTTCAGGATCTGAATCATATGCCACCAGATAATTGTCGCCGCATTTGTCCATCTGGGAAGGACTGCCGTGAGTGGAAAAGAAGAGCACAACAAGGTCGTCGGGATGAGCTACCTGGGCAAGAAACTTTTGACCCAGCTCGGACATCACTCGTCTTTGTGTGGCTTTTTCGTCAAGCAGTATGCGCACATGATCAGGAGCGAAGCCGGCATCCTTAATAAGATAGTGATAAAAATCAATGGCGTCTTTAACAGAATAATTGAGCTTGGGCACATCCGAGTCGCTGAATTTGCTTATGCCGACAACCAGCGCCCACTTGTCCCGGATGGGTTTGTCCACCGGAGCAGTTGCCTCTTTTCCGGGGTCAGCGGCTGAAGCCCAGTTAGTATTCAAAAACAGGATTCCCAGTGTTGCAAGAACTAAATTGATACGCAACATCGTATTTTTCATGACACATACCAGGTGAGAAAATTCACTAGTATTATAGACTGTCAAGCGTAGATTTTAGGGAGATATTTGGATAACCTGAATGGCCTGAAATATTTGGCTTTCTAGCAAGGAAATATCATGAAACTAGTAGAAATTACTCCGGCTGAATTTGTTTGCAACGATTGCAAAACATGCCCTGCAGTGTTTGAAACAGAAAGAAATACCTACGTAATAATCGGTAAAAAACTGACCGCCGCCGAATCTGAAAAACTGGTCGGTCGTATTGCCGAAGACGAATTTGTGGTCGAAGTGCCTAAAGGCATGATCGACGGTATTAAAGTCTAGTTCAATTAAAACTGGAATAAAGACGCTTTCTCTCCGCTGATTCGCGCACGTCTTGCCGCTCTTCAGCGGAGATTTTGTCTGTGTAGTGCACGGCAAACGCCAGTTCCGGACAGATTTTCTGCCAGGTGTTAAGGTGCGGATGAGATAGCAGTGTTTCTTTCACCTGGTCGGTGTCATTCATTTCCACCAGTTCGTAAATTCTGTCTTCAGTGTTAATGACTGCAAAAATGCCGGGTGCGTCAGTCAATTTATTGATGTTGAGAAATGGACCTTGAAACTCAAGTTCGCCTATTATGATAGACACGGTTCTCTCCTTAAGAGCACGATGACAATTGAATCTTCGACTAATGACATTAAGGAGCAGTTAAAGACTGCAAGTCTTTGTAAATGCTCGCATTTATTCAAGTAGCACTGGCAAAGAAAATAAATGACCATTTTTAGAGCGATCTTATTTGCCGGCTGTGTTAGAGTAGTAAAGAAGATTTAAAAGCAAGTTTCAGGCTTGTACCTTATATGAAAAAACAAACTCTGGCTCAGGTCGCTAAGGAGGCGGCTGCCTTCATGCTTGACGGCGCAGAAAATGAATATCTGCACGCTAAAGAAAGAGCGACATTGAAATTAGGAATAAGCGGGCACAACCGTCTTCCCTCGAACAAAAAAATAAAAAACATGATTTCACTTCTGGCAGCGACCGAGCTGGGTGAAGAAGTAATCAAAAAACGTGTCAGAAGAATGCGCGAGATAGCTTTAGAGCTGATGCTTCTTATAGAAGAACATGACCCATTTTTGATTGGCTCCACCCTTAGTGGCAAGATTCGCGCCACATCCGATATCGATTTGCACGCGTACGCAGATGATCCGGCAGAAATACAAGACAAACTTTTTGCATATGGATACCAGGAAGTTGAATTGGAAGAAATAGAAAACTCAAAAGGATATTTTTTCCATCTCAAATGGGAAGAGGAAGGTTTTCCTGTCGAAATAACCATTTATCCCTGGCGTGAGCGCGATGTCGAGCCAATATCGTCAGTGACAGGAAAACTGATGAAACGGGCAACTGTGACCGCGCTTAGAAGTTTGATTACTCTTGCCAATAACTCCGCAGTGGACGGCAAGGACGGAGTTAAAAACTCTAGTTAATTTGTTTGCCCCATCGCCATTGAATAATGGTGCCAATGAGTTGTGAATTGTGTATTAACTTCATCATTTGCACGTCATTTCCAACGCCAATATATTGTTGTGAAATTATCGAGAACGGCAGGACAGCAAATTATTTCACGCAAAATGCCTTCATCGTCTTCTACTGCCCATCCTTCTTCAAGTAACGAATCTGGATATGGCGGCTCCAAATGAGCTTTTGTTTCATCTCTAAGGAAGGCAAACATTTCTTTGAATTTTTCACCCTCAGGCGTTAAGGATAGGTGCCCAAGCATCTCCGGAAAATTAACTCCTAAGAATTCAATATTGCCAATTAGCTCTGAATTGTGGAAGAGTTTCATCATTTTCTTCATTTAGAAATCTCCAAATACCTTCTTGGAATGGTTCCTTTTACCAACATCTCTTGTTCCAGTTTGATAGTGTAAAGTGCAATTGTCTTCTGAAGATCGGTCCTTCGAGATTGTTTGATAATTTCAAACAAGTCAGCATGCTCGATTATTTCCGTTCCTTTCAGCTCTCCCTGGCTGACTGCTTTTCTAAGAGCTTCAACATTGACGATTATTTTTTCATTGCCAAATTTTATCGCCACCCCTTCCTTCAAGGACAAGCTTATATACGGGCTATAGCTCTTAGCGTCACTAAATAAAAAGCCTAATACATGGTCCATGACATCAACCGGCTTGCCATTAAATATTCCCTCAGGGTTTGCTGGAACCAAGTCACCTTGCTCATTGATGTGCGATTTAGGTCTGCCTTTTTCATCGAATTTTGACTTGAAATTATCATCTCCCCGAAATGCTTTGCTTGGTCGTTGTCCTTCCATTTTAAGGGCCAGGTCATCTTTTGATACTGGATGTAAATCTCGCATTTTGATTTTGCCGCCACCGGGCAATGCATACTCAGGCTGTAACAGGTCGTCTACGTGCCTGCCGATGGTTTCAGCCAGTTTCTTGGATGATTTACCGGCTTTATCAATCCCGCTTGCTGCAAGGTCATCTAACATTTGAGTGAAGGTTTTAGCTTTGCCCAGTGATTGAGCGCCTGCCATTCCGACCAGACCATCGGCGATTAACTGAGAAATAAATTCTGCTTTTCGTCGTTCTTGTTCTCGTGGGGGGAGTTGATTCCATCTGTCATTTAGGATGATAGCCAGGCTTGCTATATCGCTG
>CAZEQP010000241.1:0-5619 GCA_964514345.1 uncultured Candidatus Obscuribacterales bacterium | reverse complement strand
TGTACTAACAAAAAATACGCGAAACATCTTCAACATTTCGCATAAGGAAACACAAAAGGCTAAGATATTAAGGTTCCTGGGACCGATATCGGATATTCAGGGCAAATAAGCAGCCAGTACAAAGTACAAAATACACTGCACTATATTGAGCACTACATTGAGGTGCGTATTATGCCTGTTGAAGCACCAGTAAAAAGAAGACATAACAATTTGAATATGCCAGAAGAAAAGACTAAGGCAAACAATATGAACCTTATCGACAAGATTCCGGTTGACCTGGTTTTGTTCATGGCCTCACCTTATATTGCCGGAGAGAAACCACAAGACGCGGTATCAATGGCTCACAAATTATGGAACGCGCATCAATTTACTTCCACTCTGGATATTCTTGGTGAAGATATGAGTTCAGACGCTGACTGCGATGCGTCTGTGCAAAATTACAAGGATCTGGCCGACCAGATTGCCCAAAATCCTTTACCGGTGCAAAATCAGCGCGAACAAATGACCATTTCTCTAAAACCTTCCATGTTCAGCACAAAAGCGCCGGGACAGGAAGGATGCGAACCGGCTCTAGCCAGAGCTTTCAGCCGAATAGAAAGCATCACCGCTTATGCCCGGGAGAAGTCGATCAGCGTGACGCTGGAAGCAGAAGATTATCGATGGACCGACTTTCATCTCAATACTTATTTCGACCTGCTCAGAAAAGGTTATGCCAATCTGGGGACTGTTGTTCAAACCAGACTTTTCCGCAGCGAAAAAGACATCCAGAGATTTTCAGCCGACTTAAAAGGAAAACGAGTGCGACTGGTGATAGGAATATATAACGAATCTTCCAAAATAGCCCATACAGACAAGGCTGTTATGAAAAATTTGATGGTGCAATATGCCGAAGAGCTTTTGAAAATGGGAGTTTATGTCGAATTCGCCACGCATGACGAAGCTTGCATCAAATCTTTCATTAACAACATAGTGATACCACAAGCGGTATCGCCAGATCGGTTTGAAACACAATTCCTGCACGGAGTTCCCAGAGACCAGTTGCAAAACGCGCTCACCGAAGGAACTTCCGGTCAAGTTAATCCAGGCAAAATACTGGTCAGAAAATATTTGCCCTTTGGCCCGGGAAAAGTAGCCGGAGCTTATTGCCGCCGCCGTCTGAAAGAGAATCCCAATATGATTGGTTACGGCATCAAAAATTTGTTCAAGTGGCAGTAAGTAGTGAAACTTTCATTCAAGTACAAAGACACGGAAAAAACCAAAAAAGCCCCTGTTATCTTGATCCACGGAACGGGTTCGCACGGTGAAATGTGGGAAGCTCAAACCCGCATACTGAATGAGCACGGTCATCCCTGCCTGACCATAGATTTGCGCGGACACGGCGAAACTATGGAACCGGGAGAGAAAGCGGATCTGAATACTCATATACTGGATGTTATTGAAACACTTGAGGCATCCCAGATCCCGATGCCGGCAATTTTTGTCGGGCACTCTCTGGGAGCCATAATCTCTTTGAAGATCGCTCAGAGTCATCCGCACTATGCCAAAACAATATTCCTGGCGGCTCTTCCGGGCAGGGTATTACCGGCGGTGGCACACAGTTTTCGCTGGTTCCTGGACAAACCATATGAACTTTTGCGTGGAGGTCACCTGCACAACGCCCTGCCTTTTCGTGGGAAAGCGCTGTTAAACACGCACTCAAACAGTCTGCAGGAAATCGTAAACAATTTCGAGTCGATTGATTTGACCAAAGAATTGTTTGATATACAGTGTCCCGCTCATTTAAGCGCCGGACGTTTCGATCCTGTTGCGCCGTATATGTATATGAGAAAAGTGCAGCAAAATATACCCAATTCAACACTCACCATTTTTGATCTGGGTGGTCATAATTTTATGGACTATTACACTCGTTCATTCAACCGGTGGATACTGGACAATCTTCCCAGCGACCCGGAAGCTTAGCTTGTCCCCAAGACAAGTGGCTCAAAAAATTACAGATGTAAAACGTCTTTCAGCCAGTGCACCATTTTTTTGGGTTCCAGATTTTCCACAAAATTATCTCCCGATGCCGATTCCAATTTAAATGAAGGCGGGGTGCTCGAACTGGAATCCAGGTTAGTGCTGGAGTTGGAGTTTGTAGTGATGCTGGGCTGGTAGTTGTTTTGTGTGTTGTCTTTTTTAAGATTGCCTGGATTATTTTGTGGAGTAACCGAATCCGCCACCACTTTGCCCAGAAGCGAAAGGTTATAGAGCAAATCATCCGGCACAAGCATATCGGGACGTCTCATCTGCACTATAGTTTCTTGATCTTTGGGAGTTTCCACTGCCCGAACTATTCTTGTGCCGTCAGAAAGAATAAGTATTGCTTCTCCGCTTTCTTCAGAAAACAAGAAGGCTTCTCCGTTTTTTAATGAGCCGGTTCCGTTCTTAGCCAGAAATCGCAATTTTCGCGTCCATTCGTCTTCTTTTATTTTTGTCTCTTTGCCAACTTTGGTTACTTTAGCAACGGTAGTTTTGGAATTTACCGACTTTATTTTGCTCACTTGATTCGAATGATTGATTTCTTGTTCTTCATTTTTTGTTGCCACTTGAGGCTCTTGCGCAACCAAAATTGGTGCGGATTCTTTTATTGGCTCTCCATGGGTACTGCTTGAATTTGAAGCGACAGGTTCAGCATTTGCACTTGAACTTGTATTTGTATTTGCGGTCACTTGAACCTGGGATCTGGAGTTTTGTCTAACCGGCATATCGGAACTCACTCTTGATTGCACTGATACTTCTGTTTTAGAATCTTGAAGCGCTGGACTTGCCACCACACTTGCCACCAAACTGGTAACTTCCATGAAGGTGTGAATCGTTTGCAAAATAGTGTCAGAATCTTTTACGCTGTTTTCATCATCGTTTTTAGAAGTTTCGACATTTGGTTTTATGCCAAGAGATTCTTTCAACTGTTCAAATGCGCTGCCGACATTCCCTCTTTCCAGCTGCAAGGTGGCAAGCAAAACACGCGCATCTTTGTATTTCGGCTTGATTGTAAGAGCCTGCTGCAAGCAGGTTACAGCCATGTCGTGCAATTGCTTTTGCCGATAGATGAGAGCTTGCTCGAAAAATGATTTGAAATGGTTGGGGTTTTTGTTTGTAGCTTCAAGAAATTGAGTGAGGGCTTCTTCCCATTGTTTTTTCTTTTTCAGGCGCAGGCCTACCCTGTAATGTCCTTCAGCCAGTGTTTTTTGAATCCCTCGGGTAAGTTTAGATTCACTTTTCACCTGCTCTTTTACAGGCTCAGCTTTAGGTTGATTTATAACTGCAGGCCAGGCTGAAGCCTTCTGATCCGACAATGAAAAACAAACTGATACCAGAACCGCTGCCGATACCAGAGCATTTTTTTTCAATTTTGTACCAGTAGAAGAATATATACGGCCAGCCATGCCACTACTCTAGCTCAAAATGCAATTAATTGCATCTATTTACTTAGCTTTAGCGGCTCGAACCAGGGCTCTTTCAAGATTACGGATAAAAGTTTTCCATCTCGGTTCGGATAAAGACTTAACTGGATATACAAGCACGGTTCTGAGCCTATTCATATTACCGCCCAATATATCCGTTAGTGCTCTATCACCTATTACCACAACTTCTCCTTCTTTCAAGTTCAAGGATTCAAGAGCTTTTAAGAATCCGGAGGCGAATGGTTTTTTGCCGTGTCCAATGACAGGTATTTTCAAAACCTCTTCGGCTTTGCGTAGATATTCTTCGCGTTTGTTATTGCTCAAAACAACAATGGCACCATCAAAAGCTTGATGAGCAGCCTCCAGCCAATTTCTGATTTCCTGGGTGACTTGCCCGCTCTTTGACACCATTATGGTGCTGTCTAAATCCAGAATGAGGCCTTTGACACCGGCTTGACGCAATTCGTCTATGCTTAAGCTGGTCAAATCGCCATCCGTTACATATGTCGCTTTAATAATCATTGCAATACTTGAAAGAAAAGGGATCCGAACTCTTACCCTTTCAATTATAAGTTTTACAGTGCCAAAATTTTGTTAGCCAATCAGTCCTGTATATCTAATAATGTATCATTGACTATTCTCATTACTGCAAAAAATGAAAGACTTAGCTTCCAAAACTCAATTGTCCAAATCCCAGTCATCCCAAAACCTATCAACAGATCGACCAGCATTGCCGCTCAAACATGTGGCCGTGATTATGGACGGCAACAGACGATGGGCTCAACAGCGAAAACTGCCCAAATTGGCCGGACATCAAGAAGGAGTGAAAAGCCTCAAACGTCTGGTGAAATATGTAGGTTCTGCGGGACTGGAGTTTTTAACTGTTTATGCTTTTTCAAGCGAAAATTGGCATCGTGCGGACGAAGAAGTTTCTTATCTGCTCAAGCTTTTTGTCCAGGTTCTTACCGACGAAGTAACTGAACTGCACAAAAACAATGTTAGATTGAGATTCATTGGCAAACTTGACAGTATGCCTGAAGAATTAAGGATAAAAATGAACAAGGCAGAAGAAAAAACTGCTTTGAATTCAGGTCTCAATTTGCAAGTGGCAATTAATTACGGCTCCCGCCTGGAAATAACTGAGGCTTTAAAAAAAATCGCCCGTGACGCAATGGCGGGAAAAATAGAGTTAGAAAATCTAGATGAAAACCTGGTGGGGCAATATCTCTATACAAAAGATATTCCAGATCCGGAACTCCTTATTCGAACCGGCGGCGAAATGCGCCTGTCCAATTATCTTTTGTGGCAGTCTGCCTATACCGAAATCTATATCACCGAAGTGTTGTGGCCCGATTTTTCGCCGGAACATTTTGACAAGTCCATCGAAGAATTCAAAACCAGAAACCGCCGATACGGCAGCTAACTTTTGAAAACATAACCGATAACGGATATGTTTTCGAACCTGATTGGTGCCGGGTTGGCAGATTTGGGCTTAGAAAATTTTTGCTTTTTAACCCAACATTTGGGTAAGCATTTTTCCTTGCTCGTCCACCGACTTAATCAAGCCTTCCAGGTTGATTCGCTGCCCGCGAGCGGTTAAAACCACCAGATAATGACCACCGGTTTCCATAAAATGCAAAATTCCCTGGTCAGTAAGCAAAGTCATTTGTACAAGAGCGCCTCGATTCATGCGCTGGATGGACACGTCGTTATTTGAAAACAAAGTGGCGCTCAATGCACCGATCGTGGACACTTCAATGTCAGGCGGGAGTGAAGAACAGACCACAGCGCCATCGCGACCGACGAGCAAACAACCAAGAATTCCATGCTTTCCATTCAGGGAAGCCACCAATTGTTTGACTTGCTCAGACACTTCACCTGCCATTTTGACCTTCCTTCTATTAAGTGCTTTATATACCGCTTATATAAACTGAGACTTTACCCGAACGATTCTTATAAATTGCTCACATTATAAAGCATCATCATCTTCTTCTGAATCTTTGGGTTTATCGGGAGAAAGCTTTTTCAAGTCAAGAACGTCAACCCATGGCTCATCCAGTTGAGTGGAAAAAACATTGGCTGTCACTTCAATTTTGTCCCCATCATGTAAAGAGCTGAGCAGCTTGCTGCGCGGATCCTTGTCTGTTTTGGGCATCGGCATGGCAATTTTCAGTTC
>CAZEQP010000240.1:0-5621 GCA_964514345.1 uncultured Candidatus Obscuribacterales bacterium | reverse complement strand
ACAAATTTTTCGCAGCTCGAGACGCCAATACTGTGATGGCTATAATTGCTTCCACTACAGGCGGGTTTCAGGGGTCGCTTTTAGGAATTTTAAGCGCGGCACACCGACGCCCAAAACTGGTCGGTCCAGGCGGACTGGGTTTTCTCATTTCAGGGGCAGCTATCGTAGCCACTCCGCCTGCCATGCGGTTGACGGCTAATATGAAGGGCAAAGCAGCCGGTAAAAGAATTGCCGAAGAACTTGGAGATTTAAGCGCCGCTTCATTAGCTAAATTGGATCAAGATTGTGCTTTATTGAATCAATTAGCATCAAACAAAGAAAATTCAACCGACGAATACATCAAAAATGTTCCGAAGCGGCTTGAAGCCTACCAGAAGAAGAGTGCGCTTCTGACGGCACAAAAGAAGATGAATGAAAACGAAAAAAATCTTGCCGACAAAGAATTCAAAGAAAGAGTTGTATTTGCCTCTTTGATAGGCGGTTCAAAAATGAGCTGGGGTATAAATCTGGCTAATGCAGGATTCCAGTATAACCCCAGGACTCTTGTACAGGCGGCAAGACAAGGCGGAAGAGTATCTATAATCGCTGATCCGGCGCCGGCAAAAATTTTCACCAGGCGAGTAGCCATCGGTGCCACTACATATGTTCCAGGTGTAAGTTTATGGATTTTAGATACGCTGCAAAACAGAATACGAGGAGAAAAACGAACTCGTGTTCAAATGGCCCAAAAGAAACTTCCTGGCGGACTGTTGAAAGAACGCATGGACCGCGTGGAAGAAATCGATTCGATGTTTAACTATTAATATATGTGACTTTCCAACTTGCCTGCATAGACCCATTTATCCATTACAAAACTTGCCGAAATAAATAATCATCCTTTCGGCTGATTCCCCTGAGACTGACAAAAATTTAAGATGTCATTGGTACTTACACATGCGATCCGGTGTCCTTTTATCAACGGAAAATGTTTTTGTTCCATTTTTTTGGAGGTTATTTTTATGTTCAATAAGCAATACCTCATTGCTATCGACGGATCCGAAGAATCGCGTTCAGTTGCCTACTATGCCTGGAAACTGGCAGGTACCACAGGTTCGAGAGTGGATGCAATTCATGTTGTGAACACAGAATCGGTTTGGAATTTTTTATCCCATGATCGGGCGGGATTTATCGGTAGCGGATTATATATGGAATCCAGAGAAAAAATAACCGAGTCTTTGCATTCAATCGCCGAGGCGCTCATGGTTTCTTATTCGTGCCAAATTGCAGGCACCAACCTCGAAAATGAAAATTTTATCGAGGAAGGAGAGCCGGTTCGAGTGATAGCTGAAAGAGCAAAAAACTATGATCTGGTAATAATGGGTTATCGTAATAAATCTACTTATCCGGGTCAGAAAAGAATGTATGAAAGACTGGCAGAAATTTGTCCTGTTCCTATACTGGTTGTCCGCAATGCATACCGGGAGTGGTCTAAAATCCAGGTGTTTTTAGCAAATGCCGACCAGGATTCAACATGCTTTAGCGACATGGAAGACGTTGTTTCAGCTGATACCGGCAGTCGACAAGACGATGTTTTAATGGTTATTTCATCTCAAGTACTGAATGATCAAGATTCGGCACGGCGAAAAACGCAAATCAGATCTTTTATGGATAAATCAGAAAAGCGCGGTCTTTTAATCTGGAACAATCCGACTCAGAGCCCAGCAACGATAAGTATTACCACCAAACTAGCATCGTAATATTAGACTATATTGACTTTTTGCTCTTTTCTTAGGCAACTCCCATTGCCTAACCGGCCCGGTAGTGAGTGGTGCCGATTATTCACCACTCACCCACCTGTTCGTTCACTTCAGGCCAGATTTATCGATATTTTCTTTTCGTTCTCAATAGCTTCAACGGTTTTGGGCAGTGTAATTTTTAATATGCCGTCTTTGTATGTCACACTCACAGCATCACGATCCACTGCGCACGGCAATGGGATTAACCGATAGTTAGTGGCTACTGCACCTTTCATTTACAGTCCTCAATGAAATCCTTGCCGTTTGAATAGGACTATTTTCCAGCAATTTGGGGTTTGTCTTCATCATCAAAAAGGATGATCATAAAACCTTTTACCAGGTCTGCGAAATGTTCATATTCTGTTGCCAAATCATCCTAAAGGACGAGTGTGAAATAGATCATGCAGCTCGGTACTCATGGGTGTTTGGATCATAATCCTTGTCCCCTGTGACTGCCCACAACAATCAGGCCTGCACCCCATTCTTCCACCGCGGAAATTATTCGGGGAATGGACTCACCTTAAACACAAACACCCTCAACCTTTTGCTCTGCTCAATATCTTCTCATTTTTCTTACCGGCCTTTTTTGTTAACGGCTTAAATACAAGAGTCGACACAGAGGCACGCCGAATCACTTCAGTAGTAGTCGAACCTGTAAGGCTTCCCTCTTTATTGTTGAATCCGTATGCGCCGACAACAAGGAGACTGTTTGAAGTCATTGCCTGATTCAAGAGTGACTCCGCCACTTCTCCTTCTTTTTGGGAAAAGACATTTTCCACCCAGTATTCGCGCAAATATTTTTCTCCGTCCTGAGCAAGCATTTTTGCCGCCTGCAGATCTTCTCCTGAGGGCACAATGGTTATCGCCTTCAATTTACAACCGGTATTTTTAGCCAGATTTTCAGCCATTAAAAGCGCTCCCCTTGAAGGTTCGCTGCCATCGTATGCAACCAACACCTGTTTTATTTCTTTAAGCGGGCGCGAGGCAATTAATATGGATTTTTTTGAGCTGACGGCAAGTCTCTCCGCCACCGAGCCTAATACTATATTCAGCGGCATGGAGGAATCGTCTCGGCCTTTGTGACCCACTACAAGAAGATCAAAATCCTTCAAACGATTAAGAATACACTCGACTATGTAACCTTCATCGAGGTGGGTGGAAACTTTCAGCCCGCGCTCGTTGGCTTCTCTGGAAAACAAATCCAAAATTACTTTTCCTACCCGTTTTAAGGCGCCAAAAACCTTTTCCGAAGTATCGACTGAACAGGCGAACCCCAATTCTTCAGCAAATTCAGGACATATAAATAAATCCACCAGACGTGGATCTATAACATGCTGCCCTTCCAATTCTGCATCCAAATTGGTTGACAGCCAGAATGCGTACTCAGCGGCATTTCGGCTGTTCTGGGATCCGTCCAGCGCGACTAGAATTTTATCGAATAACATTTTCTGCACCTCGCAAACGATACTGTAATTAAAACAAAGTAGGGAACTCAATCGTAATTGATCGGCGGGATGAAATTTCTGTTCAAACCTTGACTTTGCTCAATCAGCCGTAAGGATGATTCAAAGTCGTTCGCTGGAATGATGTACCGTCCTTGCAACTGACCTACACTAATATCAACAGAGAAACCCAAGGAGAACGTCAAAAGACAGACTCCACGGGCAGCAGGCAACCGAGGTTATGCTCCGAGCCTGAAGACGCCGGTTTACACCGGCGTCTATTTTTTTGAAAAGAGGAAATTATGGAATCCATACAAAATTCACCGTTCACTTTTCTTGCTGCATTCTTTCTTTTTTACTACTACCACACTTTAGGAATAACTCTGGGATATCATCGTCTGCTCTCGCATCGTTCTTTGATTCTGCCTAAGTGGCTGGAATATGTAGTTGTATCGGGAGGATATCTGGCTCTTGAAGGTTCTCCCATATTTTGGGTCAGTACTCACAGGCTGCACCATCGCTTTTCGGATCAAGATGGTGATCCACACAGTCCGCTTGATGGATTATGGCACGCATTTGTTGCTTGGATGTGGGCACCCAAAGTGATTGTGAGCGCCGAAGAAAGCAAAAAGCTGGTCCCGGATCTTTACCGCGATCCTATATATAGATTCTTACATTGCCGACACACTCATTTTGACGGTGTGCTTTGTCTTGTCCTAAGCATACTTTTCCGCATTGCCATATATTCGATATTCGGTTTCTGGGTATTAATCGCAAACCTTACAGCTACTGCAATGGCTTTCATCGGTCCCTTACTGGTGAATTCGATCTGTCACTTGCGCCGATTCGGCTATGAGACTTTTCCATGCGGAGACAACAGCCGCAATGTCTGGTTTGTAGCTCTTTTATCCCTGGGTGAGGGCTGGCACAATAACCATCACACTTTTCCACAATCAGCCAGGCATGGACTGAAAATACTCGAGCTTGACCTCACCTGGATTACTATCCGGATATTGGAAAAGCTGAAAATCGCACATTCAGTCAGGCTGCCGAAACCCGAAACAAAAGTCAATCTCAAGAAGGATGCCGAAGTAGTCTCATCACGATAAGCTCTCATTATTAGTTCACCAACGAAATTAACGACTGCTCAACATCGCTTAATGGAGCTAAAAGTGGAGGTGAAAGTAACATGAAAGTTTTAGTAGCTTTGGACGGATCCGAATGCTCTGAGAAAGCCCTTCAATACATTTTAACTGTGCCGTGGGAACAAAACACCGAGTTTTGCCTATTTACGGCAATTTATTTGTGGGAAGACGATTTCAGCATATTGAAATCGACATACGACATGGCAAAAGACAGAGCCAGGAAAACCGCAGTCGAATTTCTGGAACAGAAAGCAAGAGTTCTAAAGGAAAAATTGCCTGATAACAAATTTGAGATCGATTACAGTTTTGACCGTGCACGTGGAGCTATTGTCCAAAAAGCTTTCTGCTACAAGGCAGATCTGATAGTTATGGGATCGCACGGCCGCAGTGGATTCAAAAAACTGTTGATGGGAAGCGTGGCTGAATATGTTACCAACGTTGCACCATGTTCTGTGCAAGTAGTGAAAAATACTCAACCGAACAAAGAATCTATGTCGGCCTGAAGCTAGAACTACCGCCCTTAGTGTCATTCGATTTGGCAAAAGCAAGCAAATGTCCGTCAGGATCCAAACAATACGCAACTTCAAAATCCCAATCGCGCAGAAGAAAATCGCTCACCGATATTGCTCCGTGAGCCAGTGCCCTCTTGAATTTCTCATGGGCATCCGCTGATACCATATAAAGTTCGGCTCGCGGAACGCCCCCAGCCAAAGCTGGATCTCTGATTTTATCCTTCAACAATCTTTTTATTCCGCTCTCGGGCATCAATCCTAAAATGCAAGAATCACTCAGACGAAACTCGGTCATTCCGGGAACATTCAGATTCGGTTTTTCTTCAAAAACACCTGAGTAAAAATCAGTACTGATTCTTTGATCCCGGACAAAAAGTATTATATGAATCATCAGCCAAGCGCCCTCACCGAAAAAAAACGTTCTCCGGAATGTTTCATAGTTTTCTTTTTCTTGATTTCTCTACGAGCCCGGTATCCATTTCCAACTGAATAAGCTCCTCCGGCGACAAACTTGATTCTACCTCAGGAAACAACTCATGTTCCTCCCATCTGATGTGATTATCAAGCATCGTGCCTACCTGTACCGCATTAATTGCAGAGTATGGACTGCGGAAAAGTGTTTCAACCAGAGCGGTTAATTCTTCGTGTTCTTTGTTCAATCTATCTATACTGGTGTATTTAATAGGCAATGTCCCCAGTATGCGATCTTCATCGGCAAAATGAATCAAAATTTCTCGCTCCCATGCC
>CAZEQP010000239.1:0-5627 GCA_964514345.1 uncultured Candidatus Obscuribacterales bacterium | reverse complement strand
AGCCAAAGGCAATATTGTGCGGCAATCGCTTGAACGCATCGGCAAGTTGCAATTAAGCGAGCACATACTCAAACCCACGCTGGGAGCCGATCCTGAATTCAGATACCGGAACAAGTCGCAATTTCCGGTGCAAAAAGGTCAAAAAATCAAAGATTCAAGACTGACAAGGCGCAGACTTAAGGTCGGTTATTTTGAGAAAAACTCGCATGATCTGGTGGATATAAATCAATGCCCCATACAACCTGAAGAGCTTGATCAGGTAATGAATTCGGCTCGCCGTCTGCTTGAAGATGCCGGCATTCCGGCCTATGACGAGAAAACACAAAAAGGTCTTTTGCGCCACATTCTTATCAGGTGGGCCTTCGCAACAGAAGAAATACTTGTCACTTTCGTTTTGTTTGCACAAGCAATGTCTGATTTGACTGAAAAGACAAAAGGCATCTTCATAAGAATCGCATCCCGCCTCAAGGAAGAATTTGTCCACATTAAGGGTGTGGCGCTTAATTTCAATCATCGGACCGGAAATCGCATCATGGGCGCCACTACAGTCACGATTGACGGGGCGGAACGCATTGAAGAGGTCATTTCTTCAAACGACTCCACTCACAAAGAAATACACAGAAAAGGACTGCGTTTCAAATTGTCCGCAGCCAGTTTTTTCCAGGTCAACACAAAACAAACAGGTTTGATTTTGGAGCAAATCTACAAAGATGTTTTTGCTGATGATACTGAAAATGGTGCTGAGGGCAAAATTATTCTTGATGCCTACGCCGGTGTGGGCACGATTGCTTTATGGTTGGCTCCGGGTGCCGCAAAAGTAGTAGCCGTGGAAGAAAATCCGTTTGCAGTCAAAGACGGGATGGAGAATTTAAGTCTAAACTCGATTGAAAATGTCGAATTTATGGAAGGAGACGTTGAAAAAGTTCTGGCTGAGTTTTTGCGACGTAATTTCAAGCCTGATTGCATTATTCTTGACCCTCCACGAAAAGGGGTTGCGCCAGGCGCAATCGAATCGATTTTACAACTGGCGCCCAGTAAAATCGTTTATATGAGCTGCAACCCTGTCACCCTGGCAAGAGATCTGGCTATCTTACTGGCATCGCCCTCAAATGGCCCCGAAAACAGAGAAATAGGAGAGAATATTGGGTATAAAGTCGAAAGGATTTTGCCCTTTGACATGTTCCCCCAGACGTATCACGTGGAGTCTCTGGCTCTACTTAAGAGGAAAGCTTGAATGGTCCTGTCCGGAAGTTTCAAAAAATTTGATGACAAAAAAGGACCCCTTCTTAACGAAGTGCAAGTAAGTCGAGATAAAAGCGTCAATGCAGAAGATGTTCAGGATATTTGTCAGTCTGTCGGCTGGAGCTGGCGGGAGCCGGAATTGATTCGTAAAGCTTTGAAAAACAGCGTGGCTGTGGTTTCTGTCTGGCATAACGGCGCCATGGTGGGTTTTGCCAGAGCGACAGGCGATCAAGTTTTCAATGCCACCATCTGGGACATGGCAGTCAGACCTTCTTATCAAGGGCAGGGAATTGGCAGAATTGTCATGTTTGAAATATTGCGCCATCTGGAAGATGACGGGATACCCCTGGTTACACTTTATGCCGATCCCGGCACCGACGGCTTTTATCGAAAATTCGGCTTTCTATCCGACCCCTCGGGCGTCAGGGGCATGTTTCGCGAAAGTCTGGGCAAAGACTGAATTTAAGACCCTACCAGGCAAAAGTCTTATTTAGCTTAATATCTTATTGAGTACCGGCTTTAATCATGGTATTTTCTATGCTTCGTATATTTTTCTCGCTGGCACAGGAGTTGTCATGAAAGTCATTCTTCAGGAAACGGTACAAAAGCTTGGCAAAGCAGGCGATGTTGTCGAAGCTAAACGTGGCTTTTTCCGCAATTATTTAGAACCTCGCCGCCTGGCTGTTTTGGCCACCAAAGGCACGATGAAGAAAAGAGAAGAAGACATGGAAGCCCTGCGCCGCAAAGCCCAGAAAGCTCATGACGCTGCTGTTAAAGTGGCTGAATCAATCACCAATCTGCCTATACTTAAATTGAGCGCCAAGGCCGGTGAAGGCGGAAAGCTCTACGGCAAAATCACCACCAAAGAAGTGGCCGAGTTGATTGAAAAAGAAATCGGATCACCTGTAAACAAGAAAGATTTGAAAATCTCTGGTGATATCAATACTGTTGGCACTTACAGCATTCTGGTCAAATTGACCAGTGACGTCCAGGCGAAATGTCAGCTTGATGTGGTTGCAGAAGGCGGCGCCGTCGTTTCGTACGAACCGGCAGCAGATGACGAAGCCTAGTTTTAATTAGGACTCTTTTCGCAAGAACACAATGTGCCGTGCGTTTTGTGCATTGTGCAAAACACATTGTGCATTGCGTATTGTGTTTCGCACAAAATGCTAAGTAGACTATTTTTCTTCTATACTGATTTTGAGCTGAGAGTCTGAATCTTTGCGGGCTGCTTGCCTGCGACCTTGAGTTGAAGCGGTTTTTGTTTTTAGCTGACCATACTCTTCGTCATCTTCGTCATCTTCGTCGTCGTCATCGTCATCTTCGTCATCTTCGTCGTCGTCATCATTGTCTTCGTCATCTTCGTCATCTTCGTCGTCGTCATCATTCACGTCATATGAAGATTGCGATGTGTTTTTTCCGTCATCAAAATTTTGAGTGACGATAGAGCCGTCAGCCAGACGTTTCAGTATTTCCACCTTTTGTTCGGCTCCTTTGAGAAACTCTTCGCACTTCTTAGACAAAAGCACGCCCCGCTCAAATAGCTCCAGCGCCTTTTCCAGCTTTACTTCGCCGTCCAATTGGGAGACGACAGTTTCAAGCTCTTCCAGGGTTTTTTCAAAATCATTTGACTGTGCGGCTTGACTCATTTTTCTTCTCCTTCTGTCCAGTTTTCGTGGCGCTCTTTTACTTCCAGATAAAGCTTACCTTCAAGGAGAAGTCCTTCTAAAGTTTCTCCTTGTTTCACCTGATTGAAATTGCGAATGACTGTGCCGTCTTGCAGCCGGCGCAAAATAGAAAAACCGCGGCTCATCACATTTTTTGGTCCCAGATTTTGCAACTTTTCATGCGCTGTTAAATAGCGGTGTTTGTTTGATGTCAAAAGTTTTTCCAGGCAGGAATATGATTCTTTGCGTTTGTGGCTCAAAGCGGCGATTTTATGTTTTATTCTGTCTTCAAAACGCAACAGTTTAGGCACCACGTTCATGCGTGAAAGCTTATTGCGTGCCAGACTCAGACGTTGATCCAGTGATACAGAAAGCTCTCTTTTCAAAGTTTTGAATCGATCTTGCAGTTCTGTATATCCTTTCGCCACCAGTTCTGCTGCCGCGGTTGGAGTGGGTGCGCGTAAATCTGCCACCAGATCGCAAATAGTGACGTCGGTTTCATGACCTACACCTGATATTACTGGAACCCGTGCGCAAAGCACGGCGCGAGCGACAATCTCGGTGTTGAACGACCAGAGATCTTCAATTGAACCGCCACCGCGAGCAACTATAATGACATCGATATCATCGATGGCCTGCAAGAGTAGAAGCGCATTGGCGACACTTTCGGCGCTGCCTTCTCCCTGCACCTTGGCTGGTGAAATAATTACTTCCACAGACTTGTTGCGGCGATTGAGAGTATTCAAAATATCGTGCAGGGCGGCACCGGCAGGGCTTGTGACCACACCTATTTTTTGCGGCAGCATAGGAATTGGACGTTTTCGATCCAGTGCCAGCAAACCTTCTGAATCCAGTTTTTGTTTAAGTTGTTCGAAAGCCAGTTGCCACTCGCCCACGCCTACAGGCTCAATTCCGGTGACTACAAGCTGATATCCGCCGCGCGGAGGATAAACGCTCAGTTTGCCTCTGGCGATTACCATCAAACCGTCTTCCAGTTTGAATTTGATATGTTGATTGGCTTGTTTGAAACAAACACAAGACAAAGTGGCGTCTTTGTCTTTCATTGAAAAATACCAGTGTCCGGAAGGATAAACTTTTGCGTTGCTGACTTCCCCGACTACTAGCACCGTATCAAAAGCAGTTTCAATTACATCCTTTATAGAATCGGTCAATTCCGAAACTGAAAGGACTGGGCGCAGGCTATTTGACTCTTTGCGACTGTACATAGATTAATTCTCGAAATTTTCTCGATTCATGTTCCATCTATATATAAGGGATGTGCGGCGAGCTGGATCTTACTGGTTAAAAAGGGTGGAAACCTAATATTCTTGGGGAACCTGGGCGCTCCGCTTGACATATTTTGAACCTTTGTCCAGGAAGGTAAACACTAGAGTAGCAAATTGTTCTAACCACTGAATTTCATTTGACGCTACACTGAAATATACCATATATTAATATGGCATACAAAAGTTAGTGATATTTCCGTCCGGAGACTAACGAAAATGGATAAGACATTGTTTTTACCTTCAATGATTGAAGCATTCAACCTGTGCCGCAGAAGTTATTTTTCAAGTATGAAAAATTTTGGCGGAAAGCATGAGCACTCAAAAGAAACTGCAAATTCTCAGGGACTTTCTTTGCTCAAAAAATTTGTCAAAAGAGGAATCGCGCAAATCAATCGTGGAAAAGTAAGCAATAGCAATCATGTGCAAACTTTCAGCGGTGAACACTGGCCTCTCGATGAAATGGAAAAACAAAATTTCAATGAGGATCAAACTACTCGACTTTTTCTCTATTCATATAAGATGTTGATGTCCTACGTCAAAAATCCTTATCGTCCGCCAGGCGCGCAGGTAGTTTGCGTGGGTCAGAAACTGAGAGTGAAAGTGCCTGGAGCAAAAGTTTATTTGGAAGACACTTTTGATCTTGTCTTGTGGTATCCAGAATCATGCACTGCCGAAATAGTTGATTTCCGGCTAAGACCCTCGAATATAGCCAATTTGCATTCAGCAGGCTCTTATGTGTTGGCCAGACAATTTCTGGCGGAAAAACTGAGTTCGCGTCTGCCATTTCAAAATTTGATCATGACAACCTGTCTTCTTGGGCAGAATTCAATGCAGGTGGAATCTATCTCAGTAAATCGGGATGCGCTGGAGCAGGAAGGTGCCTGGAGTTCGATAGTGCAAAATCTTGTTGAAATGAAATCGCCACAATTTTCCGGCTCAGGCGACCTTTCAGCAATTCCTCCCTGCACAAGAGCTGCTTGTATTTATTGTTCCGAAAATGCCAATAGAGATGAAACCGACAACAATTCGCAAGGTCTTTGCTTGAGCGCCTGAGTTTACTTGCATGGTCAATAAGCTAAAATTCCTGCATGAAAATGCATGAACCAGATCTAGTCATTCAAAATATTGGTGAGTTGGTCACACCTCCATTCATTCACGGACCTCATCGCGGTCATGAAATGAGCAACCTGACACGTATCAAAAACGGTGCCATTGCGGTAAGCGAAGGCAAAATAATTGCTTGCGGCACTGAAAAAGATGTGCTTGAGCAAATCAAGATTTCAGATAAAACAAGAACCGTATCAGCCCAGGGAAAACTGGTAACACCGGGACTCATCGACCCGCATACCCATCTTGTATTTGCAGGAAACAGAGCTGCCGAATTTTTGATGCGATGCCAGGGAAAAACATATGCCGAAATAGCAAAAGCGGG
>CAZEQP010000238.1:0-5645 GCA_964514345.1 uncultured Candidatus Obscuribacterales bacterium | reverse complement strand
GAGCACTCAATTACATAGTTGCTCATGACACTATGCGTGAACACCTATTTACCACCGGAATTCCAATGCAGCAAATAATGAACTTGATTCATGACCGTCTCAAATCTTCCCATGCTTTACTCTTAACAGATACTTGTTACAGTGGTGGGACAGCTAATTCAGGATCAAGTTCTACTTTCGGTAATTTGGAGGCATCAAATTTGATAAATGGTGCTGGCCAACTGATCATGTGTTCGAGCTCACCAAATCAACGTTCATGGGAATCCACTCGATACCAGAACGGTGTTTTCACCGGGCAATTGCTTCGCCTCATGGAAGGCAACAAAATTAGTGATTTCAAGATTGATCTGTTTGAAAAACTTCAAAAGCAGGTTTCAGCTGAAGTGAAGGAGGATTTCAAAACTGAACAAAATCCGCAACTTGTTGGAAAATGGAATGCTTCAGAAGTTTTTCAAAAGAAGCAAAAGTAAGATTTTCTGTCTTTCAAAACAAAGAAGCATTTAGAGCTTGATTTTCGACAGGCAAATAAGCCCACTAATTGCTTTTGTTTGGCATAATCGTCAAAGTCGACGTGGTGTTTTCGGCGAATCCATTGCCATTACTTTCACAAGTTCGCCTGCTTTAGCTATTACAAATGACTCGCATACAGCCTTAACTGCCCAGGCGTCTTTCGTCGTCCTGCCAGTCTGACTTCAACAATTTCAAATTTGGTTTAGACGCCCTGTAAGTCCAGCGCAGAAGAATCGCCCGCAAATCTTCGGTATCAAAGGGCTTACTCATATAGTCATTCATTCCGGCATCCAGACATTCCTTGCGGACACTTGGATCTTTTCTGGCTGTGAGCGCAATTATCGGAATCTTTTCGGTAGAATTATCTTCCATTTTGCGGATTTCCACGGCACAGTCGAATCCGGTCATATTGGGCAAACCCAAATCCATTATCACTGCGCAAAATTTGTTGTCTTGCAAAGCTTCAAGCGCCAGCTCGGCTGAAGTTACGGCGTAAACGTCGTAGTCGAATTGAGCACAAAGCTCTTTCAGCATCCGCTGTTGCAGCACGTTGTCTTCTACTATCAATAATGTCTGGTTAGCCATAAAGAGATACTCCAATCCTCTGATAGCGCACAGCTGAGAATCTGATGCCGTGCTGAGCTGTCAAGGATTGTGGGCTATTTGCCTACCCGGATTTATTTGGTTGGCGCAGGTGCAGGTGCTGGTGCAGGTGCCGGCATTGCCGCAGGTGAAAGACCCAGATGCACGCCTTTGTCTTTGTGGGCTTCGAGGATTTGCACAAATCTGGCTCTTGCGTCCTGAATACATTCTTTTAGTTCGGGCAGACCGGCAAAACCTGACCCATTCTTATCCATCGACTTTATATGAGTAGTGAGGTCTTCACCTGTAATTTTAGATTCTATTTCTAGTCCTTCCTTTAAATACTTGAAGGCATCTTCAGGCAGGCGGTCTTCTGTGTACATGCTGGCTAGAGCCAAATCAGCGCGCAGAACCTGCTGCATTACTTGAATGTCTGTGGTGTCTTGTCCCAGATGACGGGCGCGTTTATACAGTTGTTTGGATTCCCAGTGAATACTTGCGCTTTTGGTTTTGGAGGCGGCCTGGAGACTCTCTTTCAAATGTAAATCGGCTAAATTATTTATAGACGACATCAAGTGTGCGAGCTGATCCCCAGTGGGTCCGGTTTGTGAAAATGGTTTTGTCAATTCCACCACTCGCAGTGGCGAGTTGTCGCTTGCTTTGCGTTCGCGCAGATTGAGAGCCTGGGCATAAAGCTTACTGGCAAGCTCAGCCCGTGAAGGGTCTTCGCTATACTGTGCGGCCAGTTTTTCAGATGAAACTTGCAGGGCAATTAATGCGTCGCGGTCATTATCCAACTCGCCTGTGCGGGCAATAGAGCTGACCACCCGATAAATGTCCTCCGGAAAAAGGGCAGCCAGATCCCGCAACATAGTTCGGTTGTTTGCCGTTCTGAAAATAGCCCACATGGCGCCGTCGCGACCCATCTGGTTATTATTTGTGCCGTCTGATTTTTGTGTGCTGTCGGACATCTGGGGAAGCATTTTGGCGATTGCTTCGATTCTGTTCAATTCATGCTGGTGTTCGTTGAATTGGAAAGTGATCCATGATCCAAGGAGCGCGACCCAAACTGTTGCCACCAGTTTGACGATTTCGATAACTCGTTCCCAGGGGATGTGTTTCTTTTTGCCTGAGTCTTTTTTCTCGTTTTCGTTCTCGTTATCGTCTTCCATTTGTTTCCTCGACTTCAAGCGATACTTTTTTGGGGGAGATAATTTGGCAAAAGTTCTGCCAGCAAAGATTCTTCTGATTTTTCCAGGCGGCTTTCTTTGAATTCTTTATTGAATGCATCTGAAAAGCCTTTGATAAAGGCTTTTTCCATTTCTTCAAGTGAGACTTCGCGACCGGCCAGATCTTTAAAATTGGAATGTCTGTCATTTGCCGTAATTTGTCTGGTGCCTAAAAGTTCAGGCAACAAATCTTGAGGCTGGTCTAAAAGAATTGAGCCGTGTTGCAGCACCGCTCCCTGTCTTCTTAGCTGAGCCGAGCCTACCATTTTTTTGCCGTTTACTTGCAAGTCTGCCTGTGTGGTGGCCATAAAACAGTCTGAGTAGTCTTTATACTGTTTGGTCGACTTTCCAAGATCTGCTTCCACACCCAGGTTGGCCAGGCCGAGTATAAGTCCCTGACAAATTTGTCTGTATGCTTCATTCAATTGTTCGCTTAAAACCGGAGTGCCGGCGATAAAAGAGTAGGTCAGCTCTTTATAATGTAAAACGGCACGGCCGCCCGTAAGTCGACGGACAACATCGAAGCCTTTTGCTTTGATTCGATTTATTGTTTCATCGTCCATTTTTTGCGAATAACCAATAGACACCGCAGGCGGTGTCCAGCCGTAAAAGCGCAAAGTGGGCGGGACCAGATTTTTTCTATAAGCTTCAAGAATAGCTTCATCCAGAGCCATGTTGGTGGCGGCGTCGAATGATTGATATTTCAAAACTCGAAAATTCATTTACTACGAAACAGTTGCCTTAATCAAACTCTGAGTTTCCACCTCTGTGTCGTTGAAAGTAAAGGCGGAAAGTATTTTTTCATGCACTTGTTCAAACTGTTCACGGCTGTCGGCCCAGACTTCAGCTACCGGCTCACCTTTTTCCACCCGGGTGCCTATTTTGCCTTTCAATATGACACCGACACCAAGATTTATTTTGTCGTCTTTTTTAGTGCGACCGGCACCCATCATTTTGCAACCTTCTGCAATAGTTTTGCCGTCCAGATGCGAGATCCAGACAGGTTTTTCGTGAGGAGAATAGAGGGCGAATTTATGTTTGGCTTGAGGCATCAAACCATAATCATCTACTGTTTTTGGATTACCGCCTTGAGCCGAAATAAGTTCTTTGCACTTTTCCAGGGCGATTCCGTTGTCCAGGAAGTCGCTGAGCATGCGAGTGGCTTTTTCTTTGTTCTCTGCTTTTTTTGCTTTGACAAGTGCCACCGCTCCCAGTTCCATGCACAACTCGCGCAGATCTTCAGGACCTCTGCCTTTTAAAGTCTCAAAAGCTTCAATGCATTCTGTGGTATGACCGACAGCAAGACCCAGAGGCTGTTCCATCTCAGTCACAGTCGCTATAACCACTTTTTTCAAAGCTTTTCCTATTTCCACCATCTGGCGGGCCAGGTTTTCCGCTTTGTCCAGAGTGTCCATGAACGCCGCTTTACCGCATTTCACATCGAGTATGATCAAATTGGCGCCGGCAGCCAGTTTTTTGGACATGACAGAAGAAGCTATTAAAGGAATAGATTCGACTGTTCCTGTCACGTCACGCAAGGCATATATTTTGCCGTCGGCAGGAGCCAGCTCTTTTGTTTGTCCGGCAATAGCCATGCCGATTTTTTTTATCTGGCTAATAAACTCTTCTTTTGTAAGCTGGGTGTTGAAGCCGGGAATGGCTTCCAGCTTATCTATTGTGCCGCCGGGATGACCAAGTCCGCGACCGGATAATTTGGCCATGGGAATTCCTGCCGCTTGCATAAGAGGAACAAACACCAGAGTGGTTTTGTCGCCGACTCCGCCTGTCGAGTGTTTGTCTCCCACCAGATCGGCGATATCAGTCAAATCCAGAGTCTCACCTGATTTGCTCATAAAGTCTGTGAGCCATGAAGTCTCTTGATTGGAAAGCCCTTGCCAGCAGGTGGCCATCAACCAGGATGAAAGCTGGTAATCGGGAATGGTATTATCCATGATACCATCGATGAGGAATTTGATCTCGTCTTGAGTATGTTCTTTGCCGTGGCGTTTCGCCAGTATCAGGTCTATCATTCGAATGATTCGAGTCATGATTGCAGATATATTCCTAAAATCGCTTGAAAAGCATATATAGTAACCCATGTAGCCAGAAGGACGGAAAAATTGTTAAAAATCGGCTTTATCGACTTTGTAAATACTCTTCCGATTCTTTTGCCCATCTTGGAAGGACATGTGCAAATTGAGGGAGAACTGGTAACAGGCAACCCTCAGGAGTTAAACAAACTCATGGAGAAAGGCGACCTGGACATCAGTTCGGTCAGTCTTTTTTATTATTTGCAAAAACAAGAGAAGCTTGGACTCTTTATGGACGTGTCAATTTCCAGCTGCGGCGAGGTGGGAAGTGTGGAACTTTACAGCAAAATTGATCCGGCAAAGCTGGATGGCAAAGTCATCCAGGTGCCTCGATCTTCTGCCACTTCAATCAATATGCTCAAAATTTTGCTTCTTGAAGAATGCGGAGCCAAGCCGATCTTGATTGAAGTGGATAATCCAGATTGTTTGGATCCTGCCTGTCAGGCTGCTCTTGTGATTGGAGACAGGGCATTGCTGGTGGAAGCGGAATGGGCGGCAAAAGGACTTATAAAAAAGGATCTCGCTGCCTGGTGGGTGCAACACATAAAACTGCCTGCAGTATTTGGAGTCTGGGTCTATAAAAAGGAATTGGAAAAAAACTGTCCGGAAAAAATAAGAGAGATGACCGAAACTTTGAATCGTGCTCGGCGGCTTGGATTGCGCGATTTAGTGCCGGATGTGGTGGAAAAGGCATATGGTCGTTTAGGCGGAAAAGTAGATGAAGCTAGGCTTTTGCGTTATTTTGAGCGTGAATTGAACTTTGATTTCTCCAGCCGGCATTTGTCCAGTGTGGAGAACTACAAGCGACTCTGCTATCAATACGGGCTTTTAACTGCTGGAAATTAGAGTCCAATTTTTAATCTCAGGGGCTTGCCAAGTGATTATAAATTGTTATACTTGAGAGGTCTTACTATACCCCTGCCTCCTCCTAGGCTGAATATTGTCGAATGTCTGAATCATTTTCAGGATTGAATCTTCCATGTGTTTTAAACAGGCGCTGGCAAGTCGAAGAACGGCTTGGTCAGGGCGGTATGGGTACAGTTTATCTGGCAAGCGACCTGAATTTACCCAATCTGGGTGACAGTAAGCGCCACTGTGTAGTAAAAGAATTACGCGATGATTTTTTCCGCCAGGAAGATCGAGATCGGGCCATTCAGTTTTTCTTTCGTGAAGCTCAGGTCTTATCGGCTCTCAGTCATCCAAATATTGTAGCCATTCTGGATTTTTTTCAGGA
>CAZEQP010000237.1:1518-5650 GCA_964514345.1 uncultured Candidatus Obscuribacterales bacterium | reverse complement strand
AAGATCTGGCTACCCTCAGTGTGCGAGAAGGCGGAAAACGTCTTTAGATCGTTTATCAAAGTCCCAAATATGTGTTTAAACACATATTTGGACAGGAAAACGACCCGATTATATGTTCTCCCACATATTTTCACCCCTCTTTTTATATGGGAGGACATATAATTGCTTTCGCGCTGAGGTTATTCAGTCTTTATAAATTGCGTGGTGCAAATAAATAATAGTGCGCTCGTTCCAGGCTTCTTTCTCGAGTTCTAAGTTCAACGATGATGCCGCCACAGCCAGAAAGGGATAGCCATCAATCCAGTTATTCTGATTTTTGACAGGTGTGCCTTTGGCCGCCAGAAAATCTCTGATTTCAGGATAAACAAAGAGTTCATGCTTTTTGCCGTCATAAGAATCAACATAGTCGAGTGAAAAACTGCCATCAGAATTGGTATCAACCGGAAGTGCCACCACTGTAAGAAAATGCCCGGTTATTTCATTCCAGAGCGCCCCTGTCTTTTCATTTTCATAATGAGCCACCTGGGCACGAAGCATGATTACAGGAGGTTCTCCCTTATTCAAGGAATTCAAAAGCAATTTATGCACACGTTTTCCCAGCTCGAATTTGCTTTCTTTCGGACTTCTATCAAGATAGTCTCCTTTGAGAGGAGCAAGTTTATTTTCAACTCTCAACTCGTTGTATGAAAGCAAAAGGTCTTGAGCGGAAATGCCATCTTTGGTCATTCGTTTTCCGCCGCAGTCATCGACACTTTTAATATTCCCATAATTTTTTTCCAACTCATCCAGTTTTGTAGAGCCCTCTCCTTTGATTGAAAGAAAAACTTTTTTGTCTTCTTCATTGCCAAATGAAAGAGCATTTAAAACCGCCGCATATCCGCAGCTCATCTCATGTTCGCCCAGAGAGACGACCTTTTCACTGTTTGTCGGAATTTCTTTCCAGACTCTGGCATTATCAATTGCCTGTGAAAAAGCAGGAAATTGCAAAAATAATGAGACCAGAATCGCTGGAATTACTCGGTGCATGCGGACAGTTCACCCATTTCTTTCAAAATAACTTCAGTATCCAATACGGAGGCAAATTCTCCGTTCAAGCTTGCCAGAGCATATTTGTGCACACTGTCGGCGTCAAGATTAGTGCCATCAGGGGCGGTTCTATTAAAAGTGGCTGTGGCATCGGCTACCAGATATGTTTCAAAGCCTAAATTCCCAGCCATGCGCGTGCTTGTAGAAACGCAATGATCTGTGGTGAGTCCGGCTATCACCAGAGTTTTGAAATTATTCTTGCGCAAATAGTTTTCCAATCTTGTCCCGATAAAAGCACTGTTCACAGTTTTTTCTTCGATATGCTCACCGTCTATCGGCTCAACTTCAGGCTTGAAATTGTTTCCATCCTGATTCGGTCTTAGAGGTGATTGCTCTTCGGTTGAGTTATGCCTCACGTGCACAACAGGCATTTTATTCTTTCGCCAGACTTGCAACAGTTTGACCATATTGACTTCGGCATCCGGATTGCTTCGCACACCCCAGTAGGGAGAGTCGAATCCCTTTTGCACGTCGATGAGAATGAGAACCGCCCGCCTTAAGTTGTGAATCATTTTCGTATTAACCGCAAAATAGTTACGTGATTTTACCAATGAAATCGATCTCTAAATTATATATAAAAAGAGCATGTCCGAAGCAAATCCCACCGACTTCCAAGTATCCGGCGAAGTTTCCCAAAATCAGAGGGAGATTGGACCCAATTTTGCCCGCATTGATTCTGTGAGACTTCCGGACCAGGACACGACTCGAAATAGCCTGAACTTAGTCGACATAGCCCAGGCTCCCTGGAGAGCCAGTCCATTCAGAGATGGCGCCGGAACTCAAACAGGGGTGCAAGTTCCAGACCAGAACACCCATATGAACCGGGTAGCTCAGGAAGTTCAAACTCGTTTCAACGAAGTAAGACAAAGATTCAACCAGGAGGTAAATTCACAAGGAGCGCTCATTGGCAGACGAATAAGCGCAATCAGAGACTTTTTCGGCACCTCTACTTCAGCTTATGCCATTAACCAGCGTTTCGACCAGGAGCAGGTTAAAATCAATCGTTTGCAGACTCTGGCTACACAGGGAAATCATGAAGAGTTCAGACAAGCCTACAGGTCGCTCACAGGATATGAACTTGAGCGGCCCAACAATGAACAAATTACCCGACGCTTGAGCATCGAATCAATCACAGCCGGTTATGACGAAAGTCAAAGAGGATGGGTTAACTCAATCTCTCTAATTGTGCCTTTCATAGCAACAGGCGGCAGGGCCGTGGGCCCGCTTTCCTTTTTGAGCAGGAATACCGGTTCTGCCATGCTGGCCGATGCAGCCGTGGTTTCAGTTGGAAATTACGGACTGAAAGCTATGGATGGACGTTACAGCGATCCCGGATACGACCTGGCTACAGGAGCCGTGACCGGCTTGCTCTGGGCACCGGCACAAAGAGCAAGCACATATTGGACCGGGCGTTATATGTCCACAAACAGAATTGAACCTATTTTCCCCGGACCGCTCAGCACCACATACAACATACAGGGTCAGGGAATAGGAGCTCTTGCCAGAGAGTCTTATTTGCGTCATGCCACCCCCTGGGCATTCTATGGCGGTTATGAACCAATAGCCAGGGAAGCTACGGATCGTTACTTTGGAAAAGTTGATTCATACGACGTTGGTAGAGTGGCGCGCAACTCGCTTTGGGGAGCTTCCACAGGACTGGGCAGCGGTCAGGCTTTCGGTATGTTCAACACTCCAATTATGAATGTGCTCAGGCCACACGTACAGCGCCTCTGGCATTGATAAATCATTTTGATTTCAAATGTCTGTAGTACTGCCACAGTAGCAAAGCAGCAACGCCTCTGTGCGGTTCCAGGTGCTTCAACAGGACAATTAATTCTTTGCTCGCAGGAGGCTTTTCTAAGCCTTTTAGAGACTGGAAAGCGAGCAATAAAGCCAAATCATTAGCAGGAAGACACTTAAGCCGTTTCATGGCAAATAGAAGGTAGATATTGGCTGTCCAGGGTCCGATTCCTTTGACTAAAAGGAGTTGTTCTATCGCCTCCTCGTCTGTTTTGTCCGCCAGTTTTTCCAGGTTGAGACGGTCCGAAAGAATCTCTTGCGCCAGAGATTTGATGCTTGCAATTTTTGCTTGACTGAGACCACAAGAAGCAAGTTTTTCCACTTTCGCTTTTGCTATCGCCTGTGGTGTCACAGGCGTGGCCGCTTTCAATTTGTTCCAGATGGAAAGCGCCGCCAGGGTGGATAGTTGCTGCCCAACAATAATGCGGGCAAGCGATTCATAATCAGCCGGCCAGGTGTAAACCATAAGATTGCCTGCCAGTTTTTCAATTGAGGCAAAATCTTTGTCTTTGCGGGCGATTGCTTTTATCGCTTTTTTTATATCGCTGCCTGCAGCGTAAAGACCCAGAGCCGCATTCAGCTCATCTTCAGTCAATCTGGTTTTAGATTTTGTTTTACTTTTCAAAGTCATAAGCAGGCAGCGTGGTCAAACGAGGGTCATGCAGAGCAGCGCCAAAAGTGAAATTATAGATTACTTCATATCCTTTTGGTAATTCTATGTACTGGTTAATGGCGTCATCTACAAAACAACCGATGCCGGTGGCGTCCACACCCAGAGCATTGCTGGTCAAATAAAAATGCTGACCGATATGACCGGCTTCATAATGCAGCAAGCGATAACACCTTTCGCCAAAAACTTCCACTCCGGTGTTGAAATCCGCCACCATCGATACGGCAAATATTCCATCTGAAGCTATATCCTGAAAACAACTTGCCGAGCGGGCAAAATGCCTCTGGTCACTCAAACGTAATGCCACCAGTTTTTCGTTTTGACGGTCAAAATAATACAATCCTGGTGTTACACTTTCAACTCGATGTATGTATAAAAACAGATGAATGAGATTGAAACCATTTTGTTTGTGGGTCTGGAAATCGGCGCTAAAACCTTTTGTCGAACTCAAAAGAATTGCGTAAAGCACTTCTTTTGACGCGCTTGTCTGTCCGTCCATATCGACAGCAGAACGTCTGGTGCGTATGACTTCTTGCGCTTTTTCCTTTTTTTTTCACCACTGGAAAAACAACGGCA
>CAZEQP010000237.1:0-1508 GCA_964514345.1 uncultured Candidatus Obscuribacterales bacterium | reverse complement strand
ACTTCATCCGCTTCGGCTTTTAGCATGAGACTGATCAAATTCGGCATTGATTCAGTTTCAAAAGCAATAAATTTTTCTCTTGCTTCCACCCACTGCTCCTGGTTATAGCAAGTAGATTCGAACACTTTTTCAATGGGTGGGTATTTAATTTGCTCGTTTGAAAGTTCATTGGCTTTGCCTGTGAACTTGTATGGTGCCGGGTGTTCAGACATGGCACGTGCCACGTGCCACATGCCACCTTTCACCACCCGGTCCGGCTTCTGCAAATGAGGATATAAAGCAATAAAAGCAAGCGGGTGCTCCTGGGTTTGAGAAAGACCGAGCAGGTCAGTCATTTTGGTGTCGTCAAACAAACTGAAATTCAATGTAGACCAGCCGTGCAATTGAGCAGAAACTTCAAGCGCCCCCAGCGCATGTCCCAGGTCGTGCTGACAATAACGAAATGCTCTCTGCTCATATTTCCAGGCTTCGCGCCAGAATATGGAGGAAAGACAGATCAAAAGCGGCGGCAATTTTTTTGCAGAAAGACCCAGTGCGCTCCAAACTTCAGAACGCAAGTCTTCATTGCATCGTTTTTCAAGCAAGTGCTCGTCGACGGCATAATGATAAACCGCGTCTGAAAGTAAATGCACTTCAGTCGGATGCAAATTGCCTGATGATGGATTGACTCTCAGCGCCCATTTGTGGTTGGTGCCGACAACTTGTTTCCAGGCTGAAATAGCAAAACTATAATAAAGCAAACTGGATATAAACTGAAGAGAATTTGGCACCGCCACCGGTGCGGGCAAATCGAAGAAAGACAGATCGCTATTGTCAAAATCGACCGGCAGTTTGACCAACCCGACCCCTTCGTATCTTCTGAAAGGGTCGGGCTGATTTTTCCAATCTAATGAGCGACCGCTTGCAAAGAGCTTTTCCACCGTGTGCTTGGTCAGCCCGTGGTAGCGGTAAAAATAGGAAGAAACGACAGTTTCGTTGGCGGCCTTCATTCCTTAAAGTTTAACATGTCTCAAGAGTGCTAAAATTCGTCAATATCAACATGGATACAATGGATGGATACAGCAGCAAAAATTGAAGACCTCGCCGGTCACAAAATAATTTCAGCCCAGAGCAGTCTGGATAGTTTTTGTATAAGCCTGGATAAAGGTGTCGGTTTTTTGTTGACGCCAAATAATGCAAACGGAAATATCGAAACTAAAATAGTAAATACAGACGAGCTGCCTCAACTGAACGAAGCGGTTTGCGCAGTCGACTGGTCCTGGATTTGCGGTTCGCAAATCACCTCGGTGAAAATTTCAAGCAACCAGGTCGCATTTCAATTGTCACCTGCCGGTCCTCTGAAAATCGGCACTGGGAGCTGGCAAAACAAACCTTATTTGTTTTTCGATCCTTACAAGGCAAGATAGCCGAATACGGCTAAGCAACTGAAAATCAGAAATTGACTTGAATTGCTTTCATGCCTCTTAATGCAAAAGGTTTTCTTATTTCAAGTTTCTGCTTGGCTTTGA
>CAZEQP010000236.1:0-5654 GCA_964514345.1 uncultured Candidatus Obscuribacterales bacterium | reverse complement strand
GAAAACGACTATATGACTATTGCCACCGCGGACCTGGACGGAGAGCACTTGGTGTCTCCGGTGTTTTTTGTATATGATGAAAATTTGCATCTCATCTGGGTCTCAAATAAAGATGCTCGACACTCAATACTGATTAGAAAAAATCCCAGAGTAGCAATTGTAATATTCGATTCCAAAGCACAAGAAGGAACAGGTGACGCAGTTTATATCGAAGCCACCGCCCGCGAATTAGTCGCAGACGGCGAGATAGAAGCGGGAATGAAAGTGCGACTGAAAAGAGAAACATGTGAAGATTTTAGAGTAAATAATATCTCTGACGTGAATGGCGATAATTCGTGGCGCATGTATTGCGCTTCTCCGAATAAAGTTTATAAACTGAGTGAAACTCGTATCGGCGGGCAATTGAACGACGTTAGAATGGAACTTGATCTTGAATCGCTGATACAATCTTTACAAGTTTAGTTGTTAAACGCGTTCGGAGGCGGCATTTCGCCTTTGTCAAAACTTTTGAAAATGGTTAAATCTAGCTGGAAAGGACCTGGCTTAACACCAAATTCCGATGCCATCGGATTACCGAAAACATATACAAGATAAACGTTCAGAGAAAGAGTAATTGCCACAAGCAAAGTCATCAGTCCTTGAACTCTTACATCTGCCACGCCGAAAAAGTAGGTGAATATAACTGTGAAAATCCCTCCTACAATGAGAACAAGCCACATAACAGGCGCCACTCCGTGGGTAGATACTATAACCCTGGTTCGATGGTTTTGAGTCATAGAACAAATTTCGCCTATCAATTGCTGGTGTAGTGCTTTTTCTTTTTCTGTAGTGGGTTCATAGCGAGTAATTTCTTTCCAGATTTTGAAAACTGTTTTAAAAGTTTTTTGACTGTATTTCTTTTGTTGGAGCGATTTCCATTCATCATCGATAACTTCCTCGGCATATTGAGTGCACAGAGATCTGATGGCGGTGCGTTTTTCTTCCGGCAGACCTTCCGAGCATAAATAAATGTTGGCCAGACCGCTTGCTTCCATTGATACCAACCCCCGTACTTCTTGCATGTTTTGCATGGCGTCTACGACTACAAAACCAAGTAGTACCGCATATAGTGTACCGATAATGGATAAAAGATAACCGGCAACTTCGTGATAAGTGCTGAGGCGTTCCAGGCTGACAAATTTGCGGACACCTACCATGCCGAGAACTGCCAGAACAGAAGTTATTGTTACTACTAAAAACCCGACAATATAATCGTTCATTTGCTTTTCCTTTTCCAAATTATAGATAAACAAAGTCGGTTTATGTCAGAATTGGAACAAAAGTGAGGAGAAAATTTTAGTGTTCGATATGTTACTGCATCCCAAAGTGCTTGAAGCGCTTAAATCACTGAATATCGAGTACAAAGTGCTTGAATGTGATCCTGATTTTGCCGACACTGCAGTGTTTTGTGAGAAGTATGGCTACTCAGAAGAAGCGGCAGCGAATGCCATTCTTGTGGCAAGCAGACATGAGCCCATTAAATATGCCTGCTGTTCGGTTCTTGCCACCACCAGGCTTGATGTGAATCGTCGCGTGAAAGAAATTATGGATGTGAGAAAAGTCAGTTTCGCCACGGCCGAAAAGACGCTTGAATTGACAGGAATGATGATCGGGGGCGTAACACCTTTTGCTTTGCCCGAGATTCCATATTATATAGATGCAAAAGTTATGGAACAAAAAGAAGTAATTATTGGTGGCGGCAATCGATCTTCCAAACTGGTGGTGAAACCGGACCAGTTATTAAAAGTGCCAGGCGCCCAGGTGGTTGACGGTCTGGCTGTGGCTAAAGCGCCTGTCTAATACTCATTCGCAAAAATCAGTTCTTATTGAGAATATTAGTTGTCATTGGAAAAATGTTTCAAATGATTAACCGTAAATACTGTGGGTTTGACCGTTTGGATATATTTTTTATTGAGAATTATTCCCAAATCTGTTCAATTCGTGTTATTGTTTTCAATGTTGAAGCAAACTCCTCTGCATGGTGGTCGTAACACTTGCCAGTTACGACCGCCAGGCGCAGTAGGCGGTGTATAATCACATATTCAATAGTCATGTCAGGAAACAAAAAATGAGCAGGTATACAGGTTCAAAAGCAAAAAGATGCCGCACAACAGGCAGCAACCTTTATGGCAACGACAAATTCGATCGCCTGCACAAGAATTATCCGCCCGGTCAACACGGTCAGACACGCAAGAAAAAGTCCAGTTATGCTGAGCATCTTCTGGAAAAACAAAAAGTCAGATGGACATATGGTCTGACTGAGCGTCAGTTCCGCAATCTGTACCAGGAAGCTGTGAAAACAAAAGAAAACACCGGTGCAGTTCTTCTCAAACTTCTGGAAAGCCGACTTGATAACGTGGTTTTCAAATCAGGATTTTTTGCCAGCCGCGATCAGGCTCGTCAATTCATTTCGCACGGACATATTCTGGTTAACGGCAAGAAATTGACTATTCCGTCAGCCAGAATGAATGTGGGCGACAAAATAACTTTCAAAGAAAAGAGTGTAGAAGCTCTGAAAAAGCTTTCAACCGGTCTTGTTCCTGTTAAGCCGGACTGGCTTTCAATCGACGAAAAGAATTACATGATTGAAGTTCTGGCGCTTCCTGAGCGGGATCAGATAGACCAGACATTCAAAGAAAATCTGGTCGTTGAATATTATTCACGCAAATAATTAGCTTTCGGTTTCTAATTTGATGTAGAAACGAACTGGCTTGCAATTGACTGCAAGCGCTCTTCCATCATCTGTATGCGCATATTGACCTGACGCGGATCAAAAGCGTTTGGATCGAAGTCGCAGCCTACCCATTGCAAGGTGTCGAGATACTCGTCGCTTTCGGGGTCTTCAATGATATCCAGAAAATTGGCATAACCTTCCACTCCGCCTACATCTTCAGGCGGGCAGGCGCGCTTGCCCATTGTGCACTGGGCAATGGCATTTTCAGGCACATCAGAGTGTTGAACATCTTCAAGCACTATACGGTGCTTCCAGTCGTCACCATAATCATAAATGTAATGCAGCGAATCGCCGCGGCACACGAGCAAATCGGAAAGACAATAATTGTTGTAATCAAAAATCATTTCTTCGCCGTCGGATTCTTCCGGGTCTCCGTAGATTTTGCCGTTATGCTCAAAATGATGCAGGTGTGTGTTGAACCAGCCCATCGCAATCTGCACTATTTCATGCACAAGCGAAAGTGGAGCGTCGGTGCGAACAAGCACACGCCGCCATATTGGCACAGGCGCTTCCATCAATGAGATTTTGATCTGGTAGTAGCTGTCTTCTTGCAGCGTGAATTCTTCTTTGCCATTTTCTTCAGGCGTTCTATTAGACATAAAATCCCCGGCTTGCGCCTCCCATGTTCGAATTGATAAATGTTAGAACAGAACGCGATTTGGTTCAAATATAAAGAGCTAATACTTGATGTCAGTTGGCAGCAGTTCTATTACCTAAGCTTCGATTTCCACTGGTTTTTGGTCCTGTGCGCAAAGTCCTGTTCCTTTCACTTCACCATTCGTTTCAGGCAGGAAACTGGCAGCAACAAAGCCCACTGCATAAACAATCGCCACAGTGGCGCTTGCCATAGCGTATGAGCCTTGATACATGGTGATGAGCTGTCCTCCGCCAATTGCTATTGCGGCGGCAAATATTCTTCCTGCCGAAAATGTGAATCCTGATGCGCTTCCCAGTACATTCGTGGCAAAAGCCTCAGGAATATAAATGCACAAAGTTGTGAACTGGAGTCCCACTGTCAAGCCGATGAATGCAATCAATGTAAGCAATGGCAAGCCAAAAGTCTTGATGGTGACGAACATGAATATGACTGCAAGCATACAGCCGCCGAAGCTAAATCGAATCGTATTTCGGCGTCCCAGCCAGTTCAACCAGAGTGGTGTGCTCACTGCGCCTATGATGCTTCCGATGCTCAAAGCGTTGGTTGCGGTGCTGCGCTCTCCTACTGCAAGTTCGCCTGTCAATTGATTTATCCATGGTGATATCCAGGAAACACAAGACCAGTAGCCGATTATGGCGGCACTTGCTATGCAGAACAATGAAATAATGGTGGTGCGATATTCAGGAGAGAACAACTGTTTGAAGGGTGATTGCAAATATCGCTTTTCAGATTCGGTCAATTCGTTGGGATTTTTATTTTTGAGAAATTCTCTGTGATTGCGCATCGTCTCAAAGGATTCGGGTTCTTTGAGTGTGTATCTTATATAAAGTGTGGCGAATGCCGGAATCATGCCTATGACGAAAAGCCATCTCCAGCCCTGTCCTCCCACAAGAAGATTGGCTGTGGATGCAAGCACAAGACCGACGCTGAAAGAAGTATCAAGCCAGGCTGTAGCCCAGATGCGTTGCTGTTTTTTCTTCCAGTATTCACTGACAATTACTGTCCCCAGGGCAATTTCACCTCCGACACCCATGCCCACAAAAAACCTGTAAATTGCCATGTCCCACCAGGATTGGCTCAAAGCGCAGAGTCCGGTGAAAATCGCATATAAAAGAATTGTCAGAGCCATTGTGCGGGCGCGACCAATTTTGTCTGCCACTACACCGAATGCTGTTCCTCCCAGCGCCCAGCCGAGCATGAAAGAAGCCAGGATTAGAGAGCCGTACCAGCCAATGGCTGCATCGTTTTTTGAATTAATGAGTTCGGAGACTGCCGGATATAAAACGATGAAATAAATTGTGGCATCCATGGCGTCGAAACATTCGCCCAGGTATCCTGCGGTCCAGGCATGCCATTTGCTCATGTCCTTTTTAACGTTCGCGCCAAAGCCGATACTGGTTGTCATTTCAGGCAACCTCCAACAGACAGATTTTCCGCCAACTTATTTAAACGCCAAATTGACTATAGACCTAAAAGGGTTGTCAAGCAAATGAAATCTTAGGGCATTTCAGGGGACTTACGAACTTTTGCAGTGTTACCCATCTAATATTGCGTCCAAATGAAAGCAGGAATTGTGAGAAAGGACATACTAGAGACCAGTAAAATACAGCACTAAATATGGTGCTATTATAAATCGCTCATAATGGGTATCCCCTGACAAGGTGAAAGCTAAATATAGCCACGTAAATCCTTAATGCAGGGGGTGGCGATATGTCGCAAACAACCCAGAATACTGTTTCTATCAGCTCGAACGAAACCTTTTTGATAGGTCCTTATGAATTTGCCGGACCGTTTGATAAAGGTGAAGACGTGAAAGCGGCTGCCGGACTTTGTGTGGTTTTATCCAGTGAAGCCGATGAATATAATTTGCTTGAAATATTTTGCACCGATAACGCCCGTCAAGCCTGGCGACGATTCGAAGGAAGAGGTGCAAGCCGTAAACACAACAATCTAAAACTTGCCGTTCATTATGATTCGACCATGCCTGAACAGAAACGTAATCACATAGTGAAAAACATCATGACTGAATTGTCGGTGGAAGAATCTCAACAATTATCTTTTGCCGATCTAGCCGGCTCTATTTATGTAATCAGGAGCTCTCCGCTGAAAGCTGCTGTCGGCGTCCAGATCTACTAAGTGCGGTGATCTGAGTAGACTCATCCTGAAAGTAAAATAGTGTCACTTGTCACTTGTCACTTGTCACTTGTCACTTGTCACTTGTCA
>CAZEQP010000235.1:0-5660 GCA_964514345.1 uncultured Candidatus Obscuribacterales bacterium | reverse complement strand
TCTTGTCAGTGAAGACTTATGGGACATGATCGAGAAAAAACATATGTGGACCGATGCTGCTCAAGACAAAAGCCCCACCGCCTTCGGTCTGATTGCCACTAATAACATCAGGGTCTCCATACTGGCTTTTGTGCTGGGAATCACTTTCGGACTGGGAACGGTCTATATCTTGATAGTCAACGGCATGTCCATTGGTAGTACATTTGGTGTCTGCCAACTCCATGGAATGGCATTACCCTTGATGGCATTTGTGGCCGGGCACGGAGTGCTTGAATTAAGCGCGATATTCATAAGCGGGGGAGCCGGTCTGGTTCTGGGCAAATCAATGCTGTTTCCCGGAAGGCTTAAACGTGCCGATTCGTTGCGACTGGGGGCGCGCACTGCATTCGGTATTTTTGCCGGAACGGTGCCTATGTTACTGGTGGCCGGTTCAATTGAAGGTTTCGTCTCTCCGCGTACGGATTTGCCCGTTAACATTAAATGTCTGGTGAGCGTGGCTACAGCTGTGGCTCTTGCCGCCTATCTTTTTATCCCCAGAGGAAATAAAAACGCAAAAATCGAACCTAAAATTTCATCTGAAACATAGGCAAGATCTAAAATATTGAATTAGAATAGTAAAATCCTCGTTTTATTTTGGTGTGTCCACAGTTCTTTCTTAGTACAGAAAATCGATCATGATTGGAATCCTGAAGTCTTTTAGAAAAAACACTCCCAAGAAAGCTCGGAAAAAACGTAAGTTGCCGCCCGGGCAACGTTTAATCAAATACTTTGTTTTTGCCGGCGCTATAGCTTTTGCTCAGATCTGGTCAAGCCAGCTGGGCATTCAAGCCGATCCTTCAAGCGAGCCGGAAGCGCCTATTGAAGCGCCCTTTCAAGCAACAAACGAATTAACTCAATTGTCGGATGAATTGGTCAAGCTCAATAAATCCAAAACCAGCGTAGCCGGTTTTTATGCAGTAGACCTTGACTCAGGCGATTATGTAGACGTCAACGCAAACAAGTCTTTTTCAGCAGCCAGCATTATTAAGGTGCCCGTTCTGGTCAGCTTGATGGCAGCTTGTGAGCGCGGTGAAGCCAGTCTTGACGATATGCTCGAATTGAAAAAAGAACTGGTGACAGAAGGCTCCGGTTATTTGCAATGGCGCAAACTGGGCAGTAAGATTTCAGCTCGCAATGCCGCTCAGCTTATGATCACTATTTCGGACAACACGGCAACCAATATGCTGATTGAATATCTGGGAGGCAAGTCCAAGCTCAATCGTGAATTTAAAAGCTGGGGATTGAAAGAGACCAAGATAATGAATTATCTGGTCGATAAGGAAGGCACCAATGTCACCAGTCCATTCGATTTGTGTTTCTTGATGGCACGCGTGGACAAAGGCGATATTTTGAATGATGAAAGCAAAACTTTCATGTATGACTTAATGGGGCATTGTAAGAATCGTTCCATGCTTCCTTCCGGAATAGGTCTTATTGATTCACAAGCCGAGATTATCCACAAAACAGGCACCATCGGAATCATGGTGGGTGACGCCGGAATAATAAAAACTCCTTCGGGAAAAAGACTGGCGATGGCAGTACAAGTGCAGCGCCGATATAACGATTCATCAGCCAGTTATTTGATTCGTCGTATGGTTGCGCTTTCATATAATCAGTTTGAAAATGACAGTCTGGCTATTCCGCAAAGCGCATTTCTACCCAAGATTCATGTTTCCAGGCACCACAGACGGCACCATGTCGCCCGGGGAGTTTTTCGTGGAAAACACAAAATCTCCCACAAATATCTTGCTCACAAAGGCAAGAAAAAACGACGTAGATTCGCTTGATGTCGGGATCGGCTAAGCTCCAGCAATCTAGAAACTAACAAAAACGCGGTGGTGACACCGCGTTTTTTATTTCTTTGATTTATTCAGTCGAGCCGGAATTAAGGGGTATTGCCCGGTCCGGGGCTGAATTGAGGCGGAGGAAATGCGCTGGGCATCTGTATAGGTTGTCCCGGTTGCATTGATTGCAAATTCTGAAGTCCACTCAAAGTGTTGGAGGGCATCTGAGTTTGTGGCATGGCAGGGACGTTTAATCCCAGACCGCTTGTTCTTTTAGCTTGACCCAACAAACGCTGGCCGTTTTTCACGATGCCGTGCGATTCTTGAATGTGCTGAGAAATGACTTGCATGTCGCTTTCCATTCTGGTGAGAACGGCCTCTGCGTAATGGTCGGCGCCTTCTTTGATGCGCTGGGCATCTTCATCGGCTTCCATACGAATGCGCTCAGCTTCAGAAAGAGCTTCACGACGCATCTGGTCGATTTCGGTGACGACTTGTTTGCGGATGCGTTCGACTTCGGCTTGAACTGCTTTCAATAATTCAGATTCTTGCAGCAGCGCTTCTGCTTGGCGCTTTGATTGAGCAATTATTTGCTCAGCCCGCCGCTGTGCTTCTGCCATCAACTGGTCACGTTGCTGGAGCACTTCGGCGGCGTCGGTCAATTCTTCAGGTAAGCGGGCGCGAGCTTTGTCGAGTACATCGAGAAAGTCATCGGCGTTGATCAATTTGTACTTATAAAATCCTGCCGCATCCTCAATAAGATGCTCAAGCAAGTCCATGTGCTTGTAAACTGTGGTTTGCTTATAGGTCTGAGTATGGGCTTGAGCCTGATTTCCTTGCTGCGCAACGAGTTGTTGTTGATTGTTGGCAGTGGGAGTAATTAGTGTCGTCATTGTCTTACGATATGCCTCTGCTAAATTGCTTCTTCAAATGGTCGTTCACGACCGACGGTACAAATTTCACAACGTCTCCGCCTAGGCGGACTATTTCTTTGACTGTGGAAGAGCTTATAAAAGAATACTCGGCTTTGGTCATCAGAAATATAGTTTCTAGTTCAGGTAAAAGAGTTTTATTGGTTTGCGCCATTCCCAACTCTGCTTCAAAATCGGATATAGCTCTCAGTCCCCGGATTACGCATGACACGTTGTTTTGCTTTGCATAATCTACAAGGAGTCCTTGAAATGAGCTAACTTTAACGTTGGGAATTTCCTTTACGGCCGCTTCGATTAAGTTAACTCTGACTTCCATCGGCAAAAGTGGTGCTTTACCAGGATTGGCGACGACAGCCATAACTACTTCATCAAAGAGTTCGCTAGCTCTTTTCACTATATCCAGATGTCCTAGAGTCATTGGATCAAATGACCCTGGATAAATGGCCCGAGCCAAGCTCCACCTCCCTCTCTTAAACCCTGAATTTAGTTACCGTTAGAATCTCATTCCATTTTAATGGCGATTTTCCAATTGCCAAATGATATCACGCTACATCATTGAAACCTCCCAATGTAAAGTGGATAAGATTGTAATTTTCCCGATATTTGGGCGATATAGAAACGTCTCTGATTATAGATTATTAACCTGGGGTGCGTGATGGATATCTCGATCTTTTTTGTTCGACGGATGAGTGTCGAGACTTCCTATACTTATCGATCATTGGTGACCATGCTCAAGATAGGCGTCGTAGCTAAAGTAGAAACTGAACTTTTTTCCATCTTGCAATGGCGCTTCCCACTTTCGTTCGTCCACTACCGTTGGCTCAATCTGGAAAAGGCTCATGTCTCGAGGAACTTCAACTCTTCCCACAACCTCTGGATTCGGTGCTTCCCTATTCGAGAGATTCGCTTTACTATCTTCCGCCAGGGCAGCATCAAAACAATTTAGAAGTAAAACGGTAAATACTGCAGCGGTTCTGAGTATATTCATGCGTCTATGATACTTGCTATTGGACAAAAATCTAACAGGGTTTAGAGGTCTTCCCCAAAAAATCGTTTGTACGAATGTGAGCGATCCTAGATCGATATCTAACGAAAGCGTTAGATATCGTGTGCAACATGCAAACATTCATAAAAAGCAGAAAAAGCGAACCCCACTTATCTGCGTTAGAAATCCGATTATTTCTTCGCCACTTCAGAGTTTTGCGAGGTGGAACCGGATTTGATATCAAACACAGGCTGGGCGTCGGAATCGGCGTCGAGATCAGCGTCGGCATCGGCATCGGCATCGGCATCAGCATCGGCATCAGCATCGGCTTCTTTGGGAATTATTGCAAGGGGGAGATAGAAACTGAAAGTGGAGCCCTGTCCAATTGCAGAGGTGGCGTCGACTCGCCCGAGGTGTTTTTCGACTATTTTCTTGACGATGGTGAGACCCAGTCCGGTTCCTTTTATTGTATGGACTTTTTTCTCCACCCGGAAGAATCGATCAAATATGCTTGCCAGTGCGTCTTCCGGAATGCCGATGCCGGTATCTTTTACGTGTACTCCAAGCTCTTCAGTCTTAGTCTTTTCATTTTCAGCCACAGTCACGCTGACTGTTATGTTGCCGCCTGATGGAGTGTATTTGATGGCGTTCGTGAGCATATTTATGATCACTCGTTCGATTGATTCTTGATTTATGTTGACCAGCGCAATCTCGGGCGCATTGTGGCTCTGTGGATAAATGAGCTCTATGTCACGTTCTTTGGCCATCATATTCACGGCGCGCGCTGCCGCTTCAATGGCTCGACGAATATCCATGGGGGCAGTTTCAAGCTCCTGATCCGCTTCTTCAAGACGAGACAATTGCAAGACGTCGTTCACCAGGTGCATGAGACGATCCGCTTCATTGTCGATGATTTGCAAAAATTCTTTGTATACATCGGCTTCAAGCTTCTCGCCGTGATTGCACAAAGTATCGACATAACTTTTGATTGACGTAATTGGTGTGCGCAACTCGTGACTAACATTTGACATGAATTCGTTTTTCATGCGCTCCAGTTCGATTTGCTTTGTTATGTCCTGCATGATCATGACTGAGCCGATACATTCTTTTTTCAAAAATATGGGCGAACTATGCAAACGTACAATGCGCTCACCCAGTTGTATTTGTTGAATCTGGGCTGAATCCGGAGTTTTGGTTGGTTCTGTTATAAGCCCTGGCGCGCCTGGTGAAACCGAATCTGTAAAAGCTTGCACTATTTGACAGATCATGGGAGCGTCGGGACCTTCGGTGCAAAATACAAGTGGTTTACCTAGCATTTCTTGCGCTTGTTTATCAAACAAAAGCAGAGCGGCCTGGTTTACTATTTGCACTTTATTGTCACGATCCAGCACCACAACGCCATCGGCGATGGACATGAGAACAAGCTCCAGTTTGTTGCGCTCTGAATTGAATTTGTTGCGCTCGGCCATGAGCGAGTCTACGTTATGCTGGTCATATAGTTTTAATCGGCTCGACATATAGTTGAAGGCAGTTATTAACTCGTCAATTTCTTTTCCTGCCTTGGTACCGGAGATCTGGTGCCCGAAACGACCGGCAGCAATTTCACTAGCTCCTTGAGCCAATGTACGCAATGGTTTATTGATAATGGCGTAATTTACCCAGACTCCCAGGGCACCTAGAATACCGACCAGTCCGAAAATGCTGATGAGAAAATAACGAGTTTCTTTAGGAGTGCCCAGAATTGTGAAAGTGTCGTTATCCAGACCAACCCAGCAAATGCCAAGGTCTTTGTTGTTTCGTTTCATCAACACGGCAATATTTGTAATGCTGCGGTAGCCCCTGGGACTTTTGTGTACTCCGGGAACGACGTATTTATCCAGCGGTTGTCGATAAATCGGAAATACGTTTTTGAGATCTTCT
>CAZEQP010000234.1:0-5664 GCA_964514345.1 uncultured Candidatus Obscuribacterales bacterium | reverse complement strand
TACGCCGCGTGCCAGAAAGCAATGGCAACAGGATGACCCTCGGCAAAGACCTCACTGGGAGCCGGACAGTACTCAGAACAGACCGTATGAAAGACCGGATGAACGGCCTCAGGGGCCTCGCAGGCGAGACAGAGACAGAGACAATCCCAGACCAGACAGGCGTCGTCGACATGATGAGCCGATGCCGCCACGTTCAAATGAGATAGCTCCTTCTGGAGACAGAACTCCTCAGGCACCTCAAAATGTGCGTCGATATCAGGGAGTGATTCCGCAGAACGAACGCAGAGCCTTGATGGAACTGGCATTGCGCACCGCAGGAGTGGAAGTTTCGGAAGCGATGATAAACGGCTTGAATACAATTATTCAAAGAGAAAGCGGATGGAATCCCAATATAGTCAACAACTGGGACAGCAATGCCCGCAAAGGAACTCCATCCAAAGGACTAATGCAAACAATCGGTCCCACTTTTGATCGATACAAAATGCCCGGACACGATGATATTTTGAACCCTTTGCACAATATGCTCGCCGGAATCAGATACGCCACGAGGCGTTACGGCAATCTGCTTAATGTGCCGGGGCTGGTTTCGATGCGCAATGGCGGTCGTTACAGGGGATATTAATTCTATTAGACCAATAATTGCTTTCATGAGTTTAAAAACAAATTAAGGCATGAATAATATCTATTATGGCGCGCATTCTTCTGGTGGAAGACGACTATGAATTGTCGGCAATAGTGACGGAGGCTCTCTCCGCCATAAACCATATCGTGGAGCCTGTTTATGAGGGTGAGGACGGGCTGGAGCGGCTCACTTATTATCATTATGACCTGGCCATTATCGACTGGGTCTTGCCGGGTTTATCCGGACTGGCTGTCTGTGAGAAATACCGCAAAAACGGCGGACAAACACCCATATTGTTTCTCACCGGACAAACCAGTGTCATAAACAAAGTGAAAGCGTTTGATGCAGGTGCCGACGACTATTTGACCAAGCCTTACAATTATGCCGAGTTTCTGGCGCGGGTCAAAGCTCTGTTGCGACGCCCTCCGGCATACACTGAAAAAATATTGCAATCAGGAAACTTGCAACTGGATCTGGACACCTGCACTGTAACCATAAATGGTGTCAAAATTCAGACCACGCCTGCCGAATTCACTTTGCTTGAATTGTTCATGAAAAATCCGGGACGTGTTTATAATTCAGACGAGCTCTTGGCTCGGGTTTTCAAAACAGAATCAGAAGCTACAGATGAAGCAGTCAGACAAAGGGTTTTACGATTGCGCAAAAAAATTTCAATGCAGGGAAAAGAGTCACCAATCAAGACGGTGAAAGGATTGGGATACAAGTTTGAAGCCGAATAAACAACTTTGCTTTATTGCTGCTCTGGCATGCGCAATCGGTGTTCAGGCGGCGCTTGAAGCGAAAACGCCTGCCAGGCCGATTGTGCAAATTGCGCCCGTGCCTGAAACTTACGAGTCGGTTTACTGTTTTCTTGACCGGGGCGATTTTGTTTACCTGGCCGAAGTTGCCGAAAATGAAATCAAAAAAGGCGGACAAGTAAATCCAAAGTGGTACGAATATCTGGCCATAGCTAAAATACACGATGACTTGAATAAAGAAGCATGCAAAGCTTTCATTCCTGCTCGCACAGCCGCCAGAATGAATCCCAATAATCCGCACTTTTTGTCCACACTCGCTATGGCTATGTGTTTTATGCAAAAACCGATTCCGGCAATGGAACTGGCTAAAAAAGCAATTCAAAAAGAGCCTAAGAACGGGCGCAATCATGCGGTACTTGCATACGCACTGGCTCTTACTGATCGTGCAGATCCACTTGCTGGCGAGGAAATGAAAAACGCCATTAAACTAAGTCCAGGCGACATCGATGTGAATGTTCTGGCGGATGCTTTTTTTCAGGTTACCACTCAAGATCAAGGAATAGATCAAACTTACGCGCGTTGGATTAAACACAGACCGAAATCAGCTTATGCCTATTACAAGCTGGCTGATTTTCAAAAAGATGTGCACGAAGACGATAACGCCATCAAGAACTGTCTCAAATCTTTGTCTTTGAATCCGGGATATGAAGCGCCTGCTCGTGTGCTTGCAAAAATTTATTATGAACGCAGAGAATTTAAAAAAGGGGTTGATCTGCTTAACGGTGTTTTAAAAATCAAAGGCTCGTCAGCCAATTATCACACTCATGGACGTCTGGGACAGTTTTATGCCGAACTTAATCAGCCGCAAAAATCCGCGGAACATTTGACTCAGGCGATTAAGCTGCTTGTGCCAAATACGAATCCCAACAAGTTTTGTAAGACCGCCAAAAATATTGAAAAAAATGATTTGTTTTTTTACACCACCTGGTGGGAAGCAAGAGCCAGGCAGTATGCAAAATTAGGACAGGTCGAAAAAGGAGTGCTTTCACTTTCTGATTTGTTGAGTGTTTTGCCTGATAATTCAATGGCTCTGTTTGCCAGAGGCCAGATTTATATGCAAGCCAACAAACTGGATTCGGCGCTCAGAGACATAAATGCTCTTGTAAGCATGGATCCGGATGTGTCACAGTGGTATAAAGCTAAAATTGATGTATTGAAGAAAATGGGAAGAAAAGAAGAAGCTATGAAAGTACAGAAAGAACATTTTGCGGTGGAAAAATTTGGCGTTAAATAAACACTGATGACTAAGACGTTTTTACCACTTGCAGCTATCTTGCTTTTGCTGGCTCAAGCTCCAGTGCACGCCAAAGCTTCTCAGGCGGATCTTAAAAAAGTTAGATCAATGACTCTTGCTGGCGACAAAAATGCAATCAGTTTTGTGCAGGAAAAAATTTCTCAGGGCAAAGACGTAAACGAATGGAATGAAGTACTGGCCATGATTGGATTGCATCATGGACATGTGTCGGTGGGTGACGGTTTTTTCAACGCAGCCAGAGCCTTTGCCCGGGCCGAGCCGAATAACCCCCGTGCTCTTGCCACTTTTGCTCTGATTTTAGCCAATGTGAAAAAGACCGATGTAGCATTGCAGCTTTCACAAAAAGCTCTTGAACTGGATCCAAAAAATGCGCGGGCCCTGGCGGCGCAGGCTTTTTGTCTTGGATTACAGGGCAATGAATCCGACCTGGCTAAAGAGATTATGTCAAAAGCGGTCAAGATTTCGCCCAATGACCGTGATGTGAATTTTGTTGCTTACAAGTTTTATGAAAAAATACTTGAGGATTTGCAAGCAGAAGAAGCTCTGACCAGAATCATCAAAACATATCCGGATGATGCCACAGCCCTATACCAGAGGGCCTGGTTGTACAAAGATCTTCGTGATTTTAAAAAATCGGCGCAAGACTGCAGAAAGGCTCTTGCTGTAAATCCCAACTATGAAAACGCGCAGGGGTTGCTTGCGCGCATGCTTCATCATTTAGAAAACTGGAAAGAAGCACTGGCTGAGTACAACAAACTGGAAGAAATAGAAAAGAAGCGGGGTGCTAAAAGCATGCATCCTACAAACCTGGCTCGCCGGGCCGAATGTTATACCGGACTTGGTCAGAACCAGAAAGCAATCGAAGATTATTCCAATGCTTTGAAAGTCATCAGCCCGGACAAAAACGACAAAATTTTCAGCCGCGCCGCTTTACATATGAATAAGAAAAGCAGAGAAGACTATGTTGGATGGTGGACGGCTCGCGCTCAGCTTTATGCAAAATCGGGCAATATGGAACGTGCCATCAAAGATAATACCAGTTTGCTTGAAGTTTTCCCAAAAAATCCGACCGGTTTGCATGAGCGAGTCAAGCAATTGCAAAAAGCAGGAAAATATGATCAAGCTCTCAAAGACATTGATTCACTCATAAAGATAGACGCGGATGTGGCTCTCTGGTACAGAATGAAGGTTGAAATTTTGAAAAAGATGGGACGCACCGAAGAAGCCAAAAAAGTTGAAAAACAAAGTGACTCATTGGAAAAATTCGGCATCAAATGAAATCGGAAACCTGGAATAACTGTATATATTTTCTCCTTTTTAGCTCAGTCATATGCTGCACTCAAGCCTCTGCCGCTCAGCATCCGGAGCTTGTAAAGGCGGACAAAAACATCGACATGGGAAAATCGAAAGAAGCTATTGCAATTGTAAGAAAATTGACTACAGAAAAAAATCCTCCAGCCGAAGCTTTTGAAATGTATCCAATGATTCTTATGTTTGACCAGCCTTTAGAGGTAGACCAAAAAGAATTTCAATTTGCCCGTACTGCAGCCAGAATGAATCCGAAAAGCGCACATATTCTAGCCACTTTCGCCTGGGTTTTAGGTTCTATGAAAAAATATGATGAAGCCACTGCCATCATAAACAAGGCGTTAAAAACAGATCCCAAAGATGCGCGCTCTCACGCCATTGCCGCCATGCTGTATAAAAAAGTTGAGGACATGCCTGCTGCCGCCAGTCAAATGGAAGAAGCATTGAGACTGGATTCTAAAAGCAGAGACGTAAATTATTTAGCCAGCAGATTTTATTGGGAAACTCTGGAAGGAAAAAAACTGGAAGAAACATTCAAGCGCTGGCTCAAAGTGCATCCCAATTCAGCTCTGGCTCATCTTAAGGCGGCTCAGTATTTTAGAGACATGAGACGCTATGAGGAGTCCATTTCAGAATGCAAAAGAGCTGTTGCTTTAAATGAAAACTATATGCATGCGCGTATCTGCTGGCAAGACATTGCTTTGAAACAGAAAAGATATAAGGAAGCGGCGGAACTGCTCACTGTTTTTATGAAAGTCTGTTTTTCCTCTTACACTACTTATTCGCCCAGAGCAGAGTGCTATGCCCATTTGAATGAGCCGCAAAAAGCTATTGATGACTATACAAAGGCGATTGAAATGCGCACTCCTGATCTAAAAAAAGAAGGGCTGCTCAAACTGGCAAAGCATATGGGGAAGAATGAAAAAAAAGACCAGATTGCCTGGTGGATTGCCCGCAGCCAGGAATATATGAAGCTGAAAAACAAAAAGAAAGCTTGTGAAGATATGAATCTTCTTGTGAATGCGTTTCCCGGCAGTCCCAGTGTCATTTATGCCAGAGCAAAAATATTTGAATCTGCCGGCATGTATGACCAGGCTTTGAAAGATGCGGACAAACTAATTAGTGTGGATACTGATGTCACTCAGTGGTATCGGTTTAAAGCTGGAATTTTGAAAAAAATGGGCAACATTAAAGAGGCTCAGAAAGTAGAACAGCGTGCCAATGCCATTGAAATGGACGGGAAATAAGGAGCAATTCTTCAATTAATAAAGACGCGTATTTTCACGTATGCCCAAGTCACGTTGATGTAACATTCAAGTCTTAACTTAATAGTATCGAAAGCACAACACACCTCGCAGAGATGAAGCTCTCAAGCCGTTGACAAAACAAAAGTTTTTCAGGGAGCGGAATCGACAGGGGAAAGGACAAACAAGAGCCGGCAGGAATGCCGGCTTTTGTTATTTAACCTTTTACTACGTATTTTTCCCATCGCCAAAAATCACTTGGGCTGATATGGGTACGGCGCCTTCTTGTAAAAACTGCATGCTGCCTGCTTTTACAGCCAGACGACAAGCCGCTTCGATCTCATATCCGTTTATATATGATGCGGCTAACGCGGCCATTGTCTGGTCAGCCCAACCAGTTGTACCTTTTTCTGAATT
>CAZEQP010000233.1:0-5721 GCA_964514345.1 uncultured Candidatus Obscuribacterales bacterium | reverse complement strand
AAAGCGATCTTGCTATAGGCGGTGGCGGTTCAAGTTCATGGGAGCGCTGTTGTATGGGCGTGCCGGCCTTTCAAGTCATACTGGCCAAAAATCAAGAAGATGTCACCAATAATCTGGCATCGGTCGGAGCCGTACTTTCGCTTGGTCACTTTGAAAAGCTTTCACCGGATACAGTGGCACATGAGGTGGATAAACATTTAAGCGATGATTTATTGCTGGTCACCATGAGCCAGTCGGCCGCTCTGCTTTGCGACGGGCTGGGAGCCTCGCGCATCACCGAACAAATTGAAACTCTACTTTCCGACTAACAACTCCGGACTTACATTTTTGCCTACTTCGCTCCAGAATTTTTTGGCTCCCGAAGCGTTCATGTGCACGCCATCGACAAAGTCCTTATCCGGAAGATATCCAATCAAATCTATGAATTTTATTTTGCGTGCTTCCATCGAAGAGGCAATTTTATCTGTCAATTCTTGTTCAAACCCTGCAGGTATCTGATTTCTGTTTATAGTACTTAGCGGCATGAATACTGCCACAACAGGGATTTTTTTTTCTTGAATTAGACTGAGCAACTTTTCAAACTTCATCCACTGAACATTCAGAATTTTTGGATCAACTTTTTTATATGCGGATTGATAAAACTCTTTGATGGTCTCCACACTGTCTCTATCCAGCGAATCGTTAAATGAGCTGTATGGAGGCGCATCCAGAGCCAGGGTGACTTTAGGAATCTTGTTGCGCTTGCCGCCCATGGAAGGGTAAAGAGGGCGGTCACACCAGTAGGAGACTGTGCTTGATATGGCGGTGGCATAATCTTCTCTGTGTCCGTACAAAGACCAAATTTTACCCAGAAAATAATTGGCTGTTTCAAGCGGCGCCTGCAAGCCCAGATCCGCGCCCGAGCGCTTGAGGGCACAACTTAAGGCCGATGCTTGGGGTACATAAGTGTTGTCGATGAATTCTCGCACCGAAAGTGTAAGAACAATCAACCTGGGATTGTGCCCTGAAGACAGGGCTTTTTCAAGAACAGTAAGGTCTTCGCCCACCATGGCGCCGCCAATGCCCAGATTGATACTGGTTATCTTAGTGTTCGTTTGTTTGAGTATTATTTCGTCAAAATATTTGCAGGGAAGATATTTCCAGCGCTCGACCTGATTCAGGTTTAAATTGCGGCTTGAAACATCGGCACAAACAGCGGCTGAATTAACCAGTGATGTGCCGAGCAATAGAGTGTCATAAGTGGAAAGCGGATTTTTGACTGTTTCAATTTTCAGACCCACCGGGTCTTGCTCTTTCAGTTGCACACCCTCGATTGTGAAAAATTTGATTGGCTTAAGAAATATTAGAAATAACTCAAGAATACCAACAAAAGCCAGAATCCACAAAACAGTGCTGGAAAATCCCATAACAGTATATCCGCCCGAACTCTTAGAAGCAGGCGCCTGTTTTATTGCTTTTTCGCTTTCCAGAAGTGGGCTTTGCTGGGGCATTGTACGTCACGTTTACGACTTGCCAAGATTAGCATGAAGGGGCTTAGCAAGCACTGATATAATTCTCACTTGGCTCTAGGATACTGGTGATTATGACTTCCGACTTAAAAACGAACTCGGCGAAAACTTCCAAACTTGCCATAAACGGCGGCACACCCGTTCGCGAAACACTCCTGCCTTATGGGCGTCAGTCAATAAACCAGGCTGACGTGGAGCGTGTTACCAGAACATTGCAGTCAGATTGGCTCACACAGGGACCCGAAATTGAAATTTTCGAACGAGCTGTGGCTGAATTTGCCGGGGTCAAGTATGCAGTGGCATATAACAGCGGTACATCCGCCTAGCACGGGGCTTATTTTGCCGCCGGTCTGGCGAGCGGTGAGGAAGTGTTATTGGCTCCAATCACTTTTGCCGCCACCGGCAATGCCGCGCTTTATTTAGGAGCGACCCCGGTTTTTTGCGATGTAGAGCCGGACACAGGCAATATAGATCCAGAAAAAGTAAGGGAAAAAATCAGCGCCAGAACTAAAATTCTGGTCGGCATCGACTTTGCCGGACACCCTTGCGACGCCGATGCTCTATCCAAAATTGCCCGTGAAAAAAATCTTGTTTTCATAGTTGATGCCGCTCATTCGCTGGGCGGCAAATACAAGGGCAAGCCGGCCGGAAGCCTGGCCGACATGTCCGTTTTGAGCTTCCATCCAGTCAAGTCGTTGACCACGGCTGAAGGCGGCATGGTGCTTACCAATGACAAAACTTATTACGATCGTCTTTTGAGATTTCGAACCCACGGAATAGAAAAACGCTTCGACAGACTTGTAAACGCCGATGCGGATCAGGGCGCCTGGTATCACGAGATGCAGGATCTGGGATACAACTACAGAATGACAGACATTCAGGCTGCGCTGGGAAGCAGCCAGCTTGAAAGGCTTCCCCAATTCATAGAGCGCCGCCGCCAAATAGCCGCCCAGTATCGCAAACGCCTTGCCACTATATCCGGTATTACTGTTTTGAGCGAAAAAGCGCAAGTGGAATCGGCATATCATCTATTTCCGATACTAATAACTAAAGAACCGACCGGCAAATATCGCAAACTTGTTTTCGAGGCCCTTCGCGCCGAGAATATCGGCGTTCAGGTCCATTACATCCCGGTTTACCGCCATCCCTATTATCAAAAGAATGTTGCCGGAAAACCCGAGTGCCCCAACGCAGAAAAATTCTATTCAGCCGAAATATCGCTGCCTATGTTCCCGTCCATGACCGACCGGGATATAGACGACGTTATCAACGCGCTTGAAAAAATCTCGCAAGAGATCCTGGCTTAAAAAGCGATTCTCGAAAGAATTAACGAACCTTGGAGTGTTCTTTGGAAGTCTCTTCAGACTTGGCTTCCAGGTCGACCATTTTTTTCAGATCGTCGACTTCAAGCCATTGTGAATTGATATCGCTTCTGTATCTGAAGCCGTCTTCCACTTTGGTGCCGCCGCGCTCAATCAAACGATCCGCTTCCCACCATTTTTGATTGGGTTGAATGATATAACGATCCGGAAATTCGATGCACCAGGGTGACTCATCGCGCGGAACCAGAGCTTCATGCAGTTTTTCGCCCGGTCTCAAACCGAAATAATCCAGCTTGCACTCAGGCCCTATGGCTTTGGCCAGATCTGTAAGACGCATACTGGCGATTTTGGGAACAAAAATTTCTCCACCTTCCATCCAGTCCAGGCTGGACAGAACAAAGTCCACGCCCTGATCAAGAGTTAGCCAGAAACGAGTCATTCGCTTGTCGGTCAGTTTCAGTACACCAGATTTGCGCATTTCCAGAAACAATGGAATGACGCTCCCCCGGCTTCCAAGCACATTTCCGTAACGAACAATTGAAAATTTAGTCTGGCGTGAACCGGCATAAGCATTAGCCGTTACGAACAGTTTGTCGGCGCAAAGTTTTGTGGCGCCGTACAAATTCACCGGATTGGCTGCTTTGTCGGTACTCAATGCGATGACCTTTTTTACTCCGCAATCGATAGCGGCATCAATAATGTTGGCTGCGCCCAGAATATTGGTTTTGACAAATTCAAAAGGATTGTATTCGGCAGCCGGCACTTGTTTGAGAGCGGCAGCATGCACAATGATGTCCACATCCTGAAATGCACGGTAAAGACGGTCTTTGTCACGCACATCACCCAGAAAGAAGCGCACCCTTCTATCATCAGTGGTCTGAGACATCTCGTACTGCTTCAGCTCGTCCCGGCTGAAGATTATCAGTTTTTTAGGATCGTATTTTGTTAAGACCTTATTGACAAATTTCTGCCCGAATGACCCTGTTCCACCGGTAACCAGCACAGTAGAGTTTTTCCAGTCAACTTCGTTATGTGAACTGAGGTTTTTCCCCTGTTCTTTGTTCTTGCCGTTTTTAGCGTTCATAAAGTGACTGCCTTTTGTTCTGAGCGGTTCCCCGCATGGACGAACCTTAAGGTTCAAAACGGCTATTTTACGACGCTTGAAGTCAGTAAGAATGATCAGACTTTCAGATTGTCACCTTTCTAAAACTAAAGTGCGGGTTACTCAAGACCTTTCTCAAGCTATAATAATGGGCTGTACTCCGGTTATTTGGCGCTTTCACCTTGTCGCGACTGAAACTTTTCAGATACTTACTACTGCTCTTTTGTATTTGCCCGCCTGCAACGGCTCAACTTGCAGGCAGCCAGCTTTCAATTATCGAGCAAATATCCAAAGACTGCACAGTTCAAATCGTGGAAATTGCCGACGTAACATCCTCCTTGCGTGAAGGTCAATTGTTCTTATGGAAAGACAAGCCCTGCCTGGTTACTGAGAATTCCATCTGGGAAATAAATGCCAGGGATCTGACCAGCACCAGACAAAACCTGGAATTCAAGCCCATCTCTTTGCAGGTAAGCCAGGACAACCGTCTTTTCGGCATCACAACCGACGGACCGGATGATTTCATATTTATCGAATCAACACAAATGCACGGTTTTGAAAAAATCAAACTGCCGGTGCACGTCGCCAAAGAATCGTCCGGCAATCTTATTCTGTCCGCTTGTGCCAATGATATTGGACTCCTGTTGAAGAGGACCTTTTTCTACTTTGACGGCACAAAATGGGATACCAAAACATTGCCCCGAGTGGAAGGAACGTTCTATTTTCCAAATGAAATGCTGCTCAATAGAGGCATTGCTTACCTCAGATACGATTATGGCCAACATGGGGGAGGGATTCTTTCTTTCGATTTAAGCAGTGGCGAATGCAAAAAAATATTCGACAAAAGCGCAGTCACAGACATGCAATTGGATGCAAAAGGGCGACTGTGGTTCACTCACAAAGACTCGGAAGGCGGTATCGTACATGGTGCATTGTCCATGCTTGAAGACGGAAAAATCTCCACCTTACTGAGTGAAAAGAGTGACCCGACTTTGTTTACAAGCTTGCGGCTGTGTCCGGACCAGTCTGCGCTGTTAGGCTCTCTGGACCGGGGGATTTTGCATTACAGCACTGAAAAAACAGAAAAACTCACTCCCGACTGGAATGCAAAATCCTTCATCACAAGCATTTTGCCAATTTCTGAATCAGGCGATAAATTTTGTTTTTTCTCCTCCGGACATGGCGTGATGGTGTCAAGCAGTCTGGTCGACGAAAAACTGAGGGGAGCGAACAGCCCCAACCTTTTTAGCTTGAACATGAAAAAATATTTTTTGCAAACAGAAGGAAACAAAAAATCATTTGAAGACACAGCTGTCTTGCTGGAAAAATCGGGCAAATTATCTCAGGCAGCTGCATTTTATTTGCTTGCCTCAATGGATTTCTCCAACGATAACGACGACAAAAGCGCTGAGCGGATGATCGCCTGCGCCCAGCGGTCAATTGAAAATGCACCGCCTGAACTGTTAAAACCTTTCAGTCAGGAGCTTTTTGTTCTGAGTTCGACCGAGCGTTTGAAGTCAACTAAATTCAGAAAATTCCTTTGCCAGACATTGCTTTATCTCTACAAAATTCAAAAAATGCCTGAAGACAAAACATTTGAGGCGGCAACCGCCCTTTTGAAACTTTTCCCGGAAGAGACTCCATTCATAAAAGAGGGAGAAAAAATGAAGATGAGGTAAAATCAACTGAACTGGACTGAAATTGTATTCAAATGAAAAGGGATAAAATAAAGGAATGAGTATCTATTGGATTTGGTTGGAATTATTATTTCTTTTCCTTTTCTTTTTTT
>CAZEQP010000232.1:0-5721 GCA_964514345.1 uncultured Candidatus Obscuribacterales bacterium | reverse complement strand
AAGTGGTGGCATTTATTGTAGTAGATGCAGTGGTGCTTCCTGAAGTGGAATGTGTGTCTGACCAGACTTCGTCCATTGAACCTTCTTTTTCATCGGCTAACACATTTTGGGTTGTGCCACCAAATAGAAGGCAGGACATAATCGAGAATAAAAGAATTTTTTGTTTCATGATTCCGGACTGTAAATGTTACTCAGCTGCGCAACCCAACGCCTTGAGGGCTAGATTGCCGACTTTATATTCTACCGCGTCCGGCACTTTCAATTCGCCAAAAGCCGGTCTTTCACCGCCTTTGAATTGGTTAACCAAATAAGCCATTGAGAGTATTTCCGAAGTCAAGTGTAAAAGGGTAGGCTCAATGGAACCGGTCAACAGGACTACGTTTGCGGGATTTCCGTCAAGTGCGATTGATACTTTTTTGCAAGAATCCTTCAATAAAAAAGTTTTGATGCCTGGCTTGGATTCATCTATTTCTAGAGCCAGATCCCTCACAAGTGTGAGATTGATTTCATCAGCCCAGTGACCGGCGTTAACGATTAAGACCTCATTCAGGCAGCGTTCAAAGAAATGTTTATCCAACAATTCAGACTGACCGGTGGCGGTGATTATTATGGGACAGAGGGCGGCCAGGTCATTCAGAGTCGAAATGGAAAATCCGTCGTAATGTGCAAGCAAAGATTTGACCGGATCGATTTCGGCCACCACTACGCCGGCACCGGCTTGTTTTAAATATCTGGCGGTTCCGGCACCGACATTTCCATAGCCCACAACACCGATTGTTTTATTGCGCCAGTCGGCTCCCGAAAGACTGTCCAGAGCCTCCACCATGCCTTCTCCCACACCGTGGAAATTTTCGATACGCGATTTGATTATGCCGTCGTTTAGATTAATGACCGGAAAAGGAATGTCTTTCATTTTGCGCAGGCGCGTGATACCACTAGTGGTGATTTCGCAGGCGCCGGCAAGATTTTCGCCGTATTTTTTCAATGTATTCTTTTCAAAATTCAAAAGAGTCGAGATCAAATCCAGCCCGGTATCCGAAATTACATGGCATGATTTGGAAAGAACCGCCTCTTTAGCCCCTTTGCCTCTGAATATTGTTGCTCCCTGAGTTTGCATATATTCAACAGCAAGGTCTTCCGATGTGCTTTCATTACATTCGCTCATAAAAAGCTTGACGCCTGAAGTGAGCAAAACATTAGCGGCAAGAGCCGTGATGGATGTAAGATGACAGTTCCAGCCGATGGTCAGACCCTTAAGCGTCCCGGCCTCTATAAGCGAGGCCTGCAGATGTTCCATGATGGGAGACTTTTCTTGAGCCAGAGTAAAAACTTTGGAATTTTCAAACTCGTGTTTTATCGTTTTCATTTTCAATAAACTCGCCTGAAACACCAAGGACGCTCAGCCCGGCTTTGCGCAAAAGCATTACAGTCTTGGGCGCCGACAGTCCAATTATGTTTGAGAAACAACCTTCGATTTTTGCCACCAGAGCCGAACCTATGCCTTGAAGTGCGTAAGCGCCGGCTTTGTCCATCGGCTCTTTTGTATCTACATAAGCCTCGATTTCAGCCCGGGTCAGATGGCGAAATTGCACTTGTGAAACAACGTGGTCGCTCAACTCTTTAATTTCTTGGCTTTTAACATCGTATGATAAAACACAAATACCGGTATAAACCTGATGAGTGTGCCCGGACAATTTTTTGAGCATTTCGATGGCATGGGCTCGGTCATCCGGTTTTCCCAGCATGCAGCCATCAAGCACCACTGTGGTGTCTGCACCGATTGAAATTATTTGATCTATATTTTGCGTGACCCAGTTTTGTGATTCTGTCTTTTTAACGATATCAAATGTAGTGCGGGCTTTTTTTACCGCTAGCCAGACCACTCCCTCGTCAGCCGGCATAGTCTCAGGCAATGTTTCGTCTATGTCGGCCGGAGCCGTAGTAAAAGAAAGTCCCAGATTTTCCAGAATTTCTTTGCGCCGCGGTGACATGGATGCCAGATATATTTTGGTGGACATTTATTTGAATTTCAGCTCCAGTATCTGCACACGTTTATTTCCTTTGTCCGCCACAAAGAGTAAATTATTTTGTGTGTCTATGCTCAGATCGCTGGGTCCGCAAAACTGATTTTTGTCTTTGCCCAGAGAGCCGAAAGTGCAAAGCCAGTTGCCTGATGAGCCGAAAACTTGAATCCGGTGGTTCAATGAATCAAGCACATAAATGCGATCAAGACGATCGACTGCAACAGAGCGGGGCAAATTGAACATGCCCGAACCGCTTCCCTTTTCTCCAAACGTGCGTATAAAAGCACCGGTTTTATTGAAAATGGAAATGCGGCTTGTTCCGTAGTCTGAAACAATGATGCGATTCTGTTTGTCGCAGGTCAATCCGGCCGGCAGCTGAAATTGACCCGGTTCGCGTCCTTTTGCTCCTATTGTTCTCACCCACAGACCCATGTCTGATTGGAAGACTTGCAAACAGCCGTTGTTCTGGTCACTGGCATAAAGCAAACCGGTGGAATCAAGGGTGATACCTTGCAATCCCCCTTCTTTGCCCTGAACATTTTTGAAGTCTTTTAAAAAGGTCCCTTGATTGTTGAATACTCGAATGAAATGATCACTTGAATCGCAAACATAAATGCGTCCGCGCTCGTCTATCACAAGTCCGTTCGGTTTTGAAAGTCTGCCGCCGTTTGTTTTGGACTGCTGATTGCCGGGGTCCGCTTTAAGGCTTGAGACCCAGCGCCCGTCATTGTTGTATATATGAACTTCACGTCTTGCCGCATCCGCCACTATCAATCGTCCGGATCTATATGCCACCGCATTTGGTTCTTCAAAAGAAGTGCTCTTTTCGCCGAAATAAGATATTGTTTTCAGCCATGATATAGGATTGTATTCAAGCAGGTCGGAAAATGCCACTCCGCCACCCTGGCTTATCTGGGTGGCGTCTGAAGCGATTGAATTAGATGAATCAGATGAACTAAATGGACTTGAAATGTGATTCTTCGGCTCCATCTGTTTTGAAATGCTGGGCACAGCCACCAGATCCGAACAGGAAGTGACTGCTTCCATTTTTGCTTTTTCCAGCTCCAAAGCTTTTTGTCTTGAGCCGTCTGAGTCGAATTCTGAAACATCTACAGGGCGCTCGATGGGATGTTCTTCCCAGGTCATTAAGTCGTCTAATTTGCCGCCCAGCTCGCCGCAAGTTTTTTCGGCACAGTTTTGAAAGTCACGCAAAAATTCTTTGGCGGCCCGATAGCGGTCACGCGGTTTTTTGCGCAAAGCTTTGGAAACGACTGCGGCCATTTCTTCTGAAATCTGGTTATTCACCAGATTCAAAGGAGTTTCTTCCGCCGACATGATTTTTACTATTGTCTGAGCTATGCCTTCACCTGTAAAAGGCAGTTTGCCTGAAAGGGCTTCATAAGTGACTACGGCAAGTGAAAAAATGTCGGCTCTGTGATCCACGTTTTTAGCATTTTGCAATTGTTCAGGCGAAACATAAGCGAGGGTGCCCAGCATTACACCGGTTTTTGTCAGATGTGTGGCTTCATAATCAGCTGCGCGCGCTATGCCGAAGTCTGTTATTTTTACTGTGCCGTCACGCAACAAAAAAATGTTGTCAGGTTTCACGTCGCGGTGCACCACATTCATGGCGTGAGCAAAAGAAAGTCCTTCTGTGATCTGGCGCAATATAGGCCAGTAGCTTTCCACTGAAAAAGGCTTGGGACGCTTGAGCAATTCGTCGCGCAGGCTTCTGCCGTCCAGATATTCCATTACATAAAAGTAGTCTCCCGGATTTTGAGAAACTTCAAGCACTTTCACTATATTGGCGTGATTGAGACGCAATGCCGTTTTAGACTCGCGAGTAAAGCGGTCTTTGAATTCATCGTGCTTGCTGGGCTCGACTGATTCAAGCAAAAGTTGTTTGATGGCAACTATCTGGTCGTTGCGCTTGTCCTGGGCTTTATAAACTATGCCCATGCCACCTCTTCCAAGCTCCGAGAGGATTTTGAAATTATCGTATTTGCCTGCCATGATCCTATTCCATCATGAAGACGAGTTCGGTCTTGCCTAAAGTGACCAAGTCTCCGGTGTTTATTTGTTGCCGCTCGCGCAACAGCTCGCCGTTGAGCATGGTGCCGTTTGTGGAGCCCAGATCTTCAATCCAGTAACCGCCCTGCATTTGCAAAACCCAGGCATGATTACGAGATATATAATGATCGTTGGTCAGAGGAATATGATTGGTCTGGTCGCGGCCTATTTTGCTCACTGACTGGACTAATGAATAACGTTGATTGGTGAGACGGTTATACAAAAAAGCGCGTTTGTTTGAAGCTCCGCCGCTCATGGCATGGCCACCCACAGACATGCCGCTTGCACCTGCATTGGGGTTATGAGCGTCCCATCCGCAAACGCCGCAAACGCCGTTTGTGGCTAGATTTCCACCGCATCGACTGCAAAGCCCACTGTCCATAATCCCTGACTCTCGCGATATCAGCCGCTGCCGTTATTTGATCCGTCGCTATATCTGATGACCACGACCGTGACATTATCCGGAGCGCCGCCGTCTATTGTTTGTTTGACCAGTTCGTCGCACACTTGATCCGGGTCGTTGCCGGCTTCAACTACATCGCAAATTTCTTCATCACGCAAAACTGTAGGCAGACCGTCTGAACAAAGAACCACCCAGTCTTTAGGCTTCAGCTCTACAAAAGTGTGTTCAATTTCGACACGCTCTTCATGACCCAGACAACGAGTAATCAAGTTTTTGTATGGGTTTATTCTGGCTTGTTCTTCGGTCAAGCGACCGGCTCTGACCATCTCTTGTACTACTGAGTGGTCATTGGTTAGTAATTTGTGTTTGCCTTCTCGGCACAAATAAGCGCGAGAGTCACCGACGTGGGCTATTTGCAAGGCATTATTATCGGACTGGAGGGCTACCACAACTGTTGTGCCCATTCCCCTGACGCTGGCGTCTTCTTCGGCTTCGGACCAGACTTTGTTATTGGCTTGAGCCACAGCCGACTCCAACCACTTCTTGATTTCATCTTCAGTGAAAACTGTGAGCGGGGCATCTTGCCATAGTTGTTCGATAGCTTCTACTGCCAGTTTGCTTGCACGCGAACCACCAACTGCTCCACCCATGCCATCGGCTACAGCGAATACTCGCTGATCTGGGCTCATCCAGTAATTGTCTTCGTTACGTTGTCGCTGACAACCTGCATCAGTTCGGGCCGCTGCTTGCCATTTCAGCATTCTATATCTCTCCCCAAATCCCTCGTTGATTATTTGCCACGCACGCCAGTTTTTTCACTTGCTTGATAACGTCGCCTACTTTGTCCGGTCGATCTTACTAGATTGATGAGGGCGACTTGTTGATTTTACGAGGTTTACTAATACTTTTGCCACCATAAATCCATTTCCAATCAAAAAAAGAGGAGCAAATTCTTTAGTATCCGGTAGCAAAGTGGCTCCGGTATATAAACCCGCAAAAGCTAAAAACCAAAGCGAATCAGTTAAGTATGTCATTTTACTTTGTTTTTGTGCTTTCACTTCATTTTCAAGCCGACTCAATTCTTCTTTCAGCTGGCGAATTTCCTGCGCCTCAAGACTTTCTGAAATTTGGACCTCGGCTGTTTTTTCTTCTGTTTGCAGGACTTCAGAGGGCTTTTCCTGAGGCAGAGCTTTTAAATTTGTCTGTGAAGATTTTGCAATGCTT
>CAZEQP010000231.1:0-5723 GCA_964514345.1 uncultured Candidatus Obscuribacterales bacterium | reverse complement strand
GGCTCAAAAAACATAACCGATATCGGTTGTGTTTTTGCTGCGGAGAAATTGTCGGCAAAGTCAGACCCCGCCAGGCTTAAAGCGAAGCTGGCGGAAATTAATGTACGAATTAAGGAAGAGCCTTCTGCAGCCTTGTATGCGTATAAGGCTAATTTGTTGGATTATCTGAAAGATACCAAAGGTGCGCTAGAAGCAATAAGCTCGGCGATTAAGTTAAGTCCTAAAGAATCGAGATATTTTTACTATCGCTCCTTGCTTTATAGGCGACTATCTTTAAACAAGAATGCACTGTCAGACTTAAACAAAACAGTTGAGTTGGGAGATAGAGGAGGGGATATTTTCATCGATAGAGCGCTTGTTAAGGCTACTATCAACGACAACGAAGGAGCGCTTTTGGACTCGAAACAGGGTTTAAAAACACATCCAAATTCTCCAACTGGCTGGTTTGCCAGAGGTTGCGGTGAGCGCTCTCTTGGTAAATTAAAAGATTCAATTAATAGTCTAACGAAAGCAATTCAGTTATCTCCAAGTTCAGAGAGTTATTACGTTGAGAGAGGACTAGCACACAGAGAAAGCGGACAAATTGACAAAGCAAACCAAGATTTTAAGAAAGCAAGACAACTTGGCTGGGATGGAAAACTGTGAATGTCTTCAAAGACTTGGGCATTTATATAAATAGATCCTGGCAATTCGTTTTTAATTATTCAGCTCATGAGCAAGAAATCTGCCCCTGGTGATGGAAGCCGCAAAGAAGTCTCTGATAACTCAAATCAGAGTAAAACTGATTCTCCCCGAAACCGAACAAAATCAAATCTGAGTGATTCAAATTCCAATAGACCCAAGACAGACTTCTCAGAACCATCAACTTCTCCATCCAAGAAAAAACAAGAAAAACAAATAGGTCGCGCGCCCGGAAAAGCCACCGACTTGGGTGCAACAGGAGTTGATTCTGCGATTAAAGCGGCAGAGAGGACGCGACCAGCGAAGCGATACAAAGATTCGGGCAGTGACGCTCATCCGGCAGGAAACTATTGCTCGGCAAACAAGCACGAGCCTTGTGGCGACGCCCCAAGATTCAGTCCTGAACAAATCAGACAATTCATTTCCAACGCAGAGGCTCACGCAAACGGCACGGCAACAAAGAGTGCCGGAAAGAAAACAGAAGTTCCGCAAGTGGCACAAACTGTGCATATCGCTCAGAGCTCCGATTTGCAAAATCTGGGTCAGGATTTACAAAATGCGGGCAGGGACAAACAAAAATCAGCGGTGCAATATCAGGTGACAGCGCACGAATCTTTCAGCCCGAAACATCAGAGTGCGGACCACGCCGCCTCCGCAAAGACTGAACATGCAGTTGTCGCAAAGACTGAGCATCCGATTCCAGCAAAATCTGAACATACGATTTCGGCAAAATCCCAACAAAACGAGACAAATAGAGTAACTGCGGACAAACAGACTGGTACTGAAAATCAAAAAATAAACAGAAGCGGTCGTTCATTCAGTTCGCCTGAATATGACATCCACCAGGACAGCCTGGACTTCTATCAAGCTCACAAGAAAGCCTTTCAGACAGCTGATCAGAGATTTCAGAACTTGCCGCCTTCGGCGCAGTTGGCGCCTGGCGAACATCGCCAGGAAGGGCAAAGAGCTGAACCTATATCGGTTGGCAATCAAAATAATAGACCGGAAGTTATAGAAAGACGGCCTACAGAAAGAACACATCCCTATTTTGCCATTAACGGGCAGCTGGCAAAAGAGAACTCTATTTTTAATCCGCCTGCCGGTGAGTATCGATTGACGTCCATTGATAAACTGGATTTTGACAGGCATCCTGAAGCATTGCGCCTCGATATTCCCGAAAGCAGAATTCTCACCCATGTTCCGGCAATCAGTGCCGACCAGATGTTACACCAGGCGGAAAGAATTGCCGGAGGACTTCCAGCGGTTCCTCGCCCGGGAGAAATTCTGGATGCGGTGGAAGCGATGATGGAGCATGATCCAGCCACAAAAGAATTGGAGCAAACGCAGGAAGAGCATGATTCGCGACATCTGGTGATGTTGCTTGATGGAAAGCGGCGCGGGATACTTTTTCCGATTAAAAGGGGCGAACAACAGAGCGGCGATGGTATCATAACTGGTATCAGCAAAATCTTTTTGCCGTCAGGCAATTTCAAATTCATTCGGGAAGGAAAGTTCAGCGCCAAATTTGAATTTCCTGATATAAAGGGCATCATAGCCAAGTTCAAATCAAATTTGCAGAACAAGTCTGGTGCAAAGAATGAGCAGCAAATAATCGAGCCGCAAAAGAATATGCCGGAGACTAAAGCGGAAGACTGGCAACCGGTTCCCACCAGAACGGTTGTAAATCCCGAACAGGCAGGCAGCCTGGTAGTAAAAAATTTAAAACCGGGAGCAGCCGAACCTGAGCCATTGGCGGCGCAACTGATTAAACAACAAAAAACAAAACAGCAAGAAATCAAAAAGCAGGAAGGCAAAGAACCCAGACCTGAATCAAAAACTGGCAACAAAGATCCTTATCAGGGCAAGCTTCCTGAGATAAAAATGACTTATGCCAAAGGACAGCCGGCAACAAAAGACTTCACCAATTTGAAACCACCGGAAAAGACAGGAGCAGCTCAGCCGGCTGAAACAAGTAAAGAAACGTCTGATGAGCAGCCCACTCGCATCAGAGACATCTATGCCAAGTTCGACATTCAGTTACCTCGCAAGAAGCTGAAGCCGGAAATAACAGAATCAGGCACATACAAAATAATTCCAAATCAGAGCTCACAAAAGATGCAAGCTGTTTCAGACGATGCCATCAATGCTCCATTTGAAACAGCGAGTTCGATTTTCACTGAAGAGGGAGATCCACGCAATCCGGAGAACAAGCCATTTCCCAAGAGTGCGGCAACAAGCGAGGAACCTCGCCAGTCTTATGTCGTGAAGCAAGGTGAAACTGTTGAGTATATTTCAGTGGCCGAATTGCAAGATGCGAGCCTGGCACCATTAATCAGAGAGATAAATCACATTTTGCTGGATCAGTTTTATGATCATGCAAATCAGCAGCCGGTCTCGGTTTTACCAACTGGACTTTTGATTCTTCTGCCCAACAAAAAAGACATAATCGCTTTTAGACTGAAAGTGGCGCGCAATCGAAATTCGTAGCAGTCCCGAATATGAAATTATTGGATCAGAGATCGCTGGAATTGCTTTCTGATGTTTTTTCCAACTCAATTTTAGGTCGCAGCAATTGTTCGGAAGGCCAGACCGGTGCGTCATTTTGCTGAGCCTGACCTTGCGCTTGAGTTTGCGGTTGTCCTGGTATCTGCAGTTGTCCTTGACCTTGCGATTGCAAAATCTGGGGAATGCCTGGCACCGCCTGTCCGGTTCGCATAGGTTGGAGCTGTCTTGTCGGAAGCATTTGCTCTTCCTGACCAGGCAGGGGAAGCGAGTTGGCGACACCGTTTCTCACCGGAGTTTCATCCACTGCCGCACTGGGGGCAATACCATAATCAGGGGAACTCAAAACCGATTGAGTGGTATCAATCTGCTTTTTAACAATCGGTGGAGCGGTTCTGGGAGCCTGAGTTTGAGTTTGAGTTTGAGTTTGTGCCTGAGTTTGAGACTGAGTTTGTGCTTGCGATTGAATTACATGTACAGGCGTTTGTACTGGTTTTTGATTAGCCTGCGGCTGAGAGTGGGGGACAGAATTGTCGCCTGTGTATTCAGGTGAAGTGGGTTGCTGAATTCTAGCCAGACTTTCACGCACTTGTGTATTGTATGAGCCCTGAGGGTCTACTTCCAAATATTTTTCGAATGCTGCAACCGCCTCGCTCAACTGATTTTGAGTTTGATAAATAAGCGCCAGTGCATAATATGCATTTGAATATTTGGGGTCAGCTTGCAGTGCCTGTTTGTATGAATCCACAGCACCGGCAGCGTCATTCATTTTGGTCATAACAAGACCGAGATTGTATCGAGGTGAGGGATCGCTCGGCGACAATTCAATCGCCTTCTTATACTCCAGACCTGCATCTTGATAGTTTTCCATCAACAGGTAGATATTGCCCAAATTGATGTGCGCTTGTGTGTAATCCGGCTTCAGTTCAATCGCCTTTTTAAATTGTGACATGGAGCCGGAATAATCTTTGCGTCGCTGCAAGGCCAGACCCAGATCGTTGAAGGCTTCATGTGATCTGGGATTCAACTGCACAAGCTTCTGAAAAATGAGAGTGGAGGCGTCATATTTCCCTTGCATAGCCAGATTATCAGCCAGTTTTTCCAGCAGGTCCACATTATCTGGATTGGCTTCAAGCAGTCTCACAAGCAGTGTTTCAGCACGTTCCGGGTGGCCTTCCGCTTCGTTCAATGTGGCCATGGCAAGAAGGGTGCGTCTGTCGTTGGGAGCCAGGTTCAATGCAGACTCAAGTGCTGAGCGCGCACCGACAAGATCTTTCAATTTTAAAAGAGTCTCGCCCAGTTCCTGATAGGCCGAAGCATCGGATGGTTCAATTGTGATACCACGTCTGTAGTTGCCTGCTGCGTCTTCCAGATTGCCGGCAAGAAGAGCATTGCGTCCGAGGTTTATATAAGCCTGTCCGTCTTGCGGATTGATTTTGAGCGCTTCTTCAAATTGTCTGGACGAAGCGGTCAGATCACGCTGCTTTTGTTTGATGATACCGAGGTTGTAGTGAGCGTTGGCATTTTTGGTATCAAGTCTTAAGACATGCTCGAATTGATTGGCGGCTTTGTCCAGCTCACCGGTTAATTGAAACAAATAACCCAGGCTGTAATTGCAGTCCACACTCTGGGGATCCAGAATCGAAGCGCGAGAATATTCAGCGATGGCGCCTTTGTAGTCTTTCATTTTTGTGAGAGCATCACCAAGTTGAGCGTGCCAATCAGCTTTTTCTTCTTTGATTGAAAGCGCTTTTTTCAATTCACCGGCAGCTTCGGAATATCTACCCTGGGCGCTGTATATGCCGGCAAGAGCGGCGTGCGGTTCGGGGACATTCTCATCCAGAGCGATGGCGCGCTGAAATGCTTGCGCCGCTTGATTGTAGTCTTTCAGCGACAGAAGACAGTTGGCCAGATTGTATTGCATTGAAAAATTGTCGCTCTGCACTTGCAAAATGCGCTTGTACTGAACAACGGCATTTTTGAAATCGCCTTTATCCTGATAAGCGGCGGCCAGGTGAGAACGAGCTTTTAAATGGTCAGGATAAGTGGCAAGCACTTGCTGCAATTGATTTATAGCTTCATCCAGTTCGTTGGCTGAGCGCAAGGCAATGCCCATGTTCAAGCGGAGCAAAGGCACATCCGGACGCAATTTTATCGCCTGGTCATATTGAGAAAGTGCATTTTGCAAATCACCCTGACTTTGCAAAAGGGCACCCAGACTCTCGCGGGCAAACGCATCGTGCGGACGCAAAGCGATGGCGCGTTTGTATTCGGCGATAGCGTCGTCTATATCACCATGCTGGTGCAAAACGGCTGCCAGACTCAAGTGTGCCAGTGGATCACGGGGAAAACTCAAAACTACCTGACGAAAAGCACGCAGAGCCTTGTCAAGATCTCCCGATTTGAAGTAAGAAACACCTTCATAATATTTCTCTGCCTGAGGACCGCTTATCAAAGACTCATCGGCAAAAGCAGGAAGGCTCGAAAGCACGGGCGCAGATAATGAGCCAAAGGCTAAAATTGCTGCGTAAATAAGTCTT
>CAZEQP010000230.1:0-5725 GCA_964514345.1 uncultured Candidatus Obscuribacterales bacterium | reverse complement strand
GGAGCAAAAATTCCGATTTCACCAGTTTCAGTATCAAAGATCGCCCTTACGCCTTCGACATCATGGTCGGGCACTTTCTTTTTGTAAGCGGCGACAATGGCATCACACACATAAGCGATAAATTCGTCTTGCGGTATGTTGCGTTCTCTTTCCAGTTCTTCGGCTGCTTCAAGCAGTTTTTCTCCAATTGGGATCACGAGGAATCCTCCTTTTATTCAGTTGTGTTGTTATTTAGTTGTTCATTCATTTGAAGTTGGGGATAAAGCCTTATTTCTGAAATCCTGGCTGATTTCAATTTGAGATTTTTAGGGTAAGCAATTTCTGTTTCTTCAGTTTTTTTCGATTTGCTTTTTTTCCCTTTTTTGTCCTGAGTCGGAAACTCTTTTGGACTGTCGATTTCGACAATTTCTTCAGTGCAGTTTCCCAGCTTACCTAAAAAGTGATAACCCAAAATATCTAGTGAGTCTTTGTATTTCACTTCCACAGGCTCGCCTTTGAAAGTGGAAAATTCTCTTTGTGTTTTCAATTTGCGGTCGATGCCCGGACTTTGCACTTGCAGCAAATAACCGCTTAACCCTATGTTGGAACCGGCATCGGATTCAAGTTCAGTGTCCAGCTGACGGCTAATAAGTTCGCAGTCTTCAAGACTGACCCTGCCACCGGGACGATGGATTGTGATTTCTAAAACCCTGGTCTGTCCTGAGTTTTCCAGCTTCAAATCAACCAGGCACATTTCATGTTTGGCTAAAACATTTTCAGCCATTTTAGTGGCAGCTTCGATAACTGCGGCTCTGGCCGGGGAGATTGAACTTTGTTGTGATTTGGCGGACAAGTTTTTGGATTGTTCCTTTTATTGGGCTTAGAACTAAAATTCGCAGGTCCACTTGACCTACGAACGCTCCGGATACCCAAGATAAACATCTTCACCTACAATGGTCATGTTAACATGACATTTCCTGAGCTTTCAAGCGAATATGGCTTCTGAGCAAAATATGTTACTTCCCGTGTCAAAAAGAATTCTGGTCACAAACAACCAGCGCCGCCACAGCATAGACAAAAACAAAGTCGAGCAAATGGCCGATTCGATTGTTCTTGGCGTCCTCAAGAATCTTAAAGAAAAGCCATGTGCCTGGTTGAAAGTAAAAACACTTACTCAGATAGAAAAACACGGACATTTCAGTTTGGCTCTAGTCTCAGACTCCAAAATACGGCAATTGAACAAAAACTGGAGGGGAAAAGACTATGCCACAGATGTTCTTTCCTTTCCCATCGAGCTGAGCTACACAGAAAACCTTGACGGTGACGGAGTCTGGATAGTAGGCGAAATAATCATTTCGATGGACAAATGTCTTGAACAAGCCCGCAGTTACGGGCACAGCCAGGATAGAGAACTGGCTTTTTTGATTGCTCATTCGACTTTGCATATATTAGGTTTCGATCACGAGACAAAAGCCGAAGAAAAGGATATGTTTTCGCGTCAGAGAGCCGTGTTGGACCGTCTTGGTTATAAAAGATAGCCACCAGGTAATGAGGATGTAAATATATTAAATAGTTCGTCCTGTAACTACAGACAAGCTAGCCTCTAACATGGATGATTAAGTTAGTGGATGGAGCTGTTAGAAGTGCCAAATTCTAAAAAACGAATCAACCAGGGTCCTGTTGACGGTTCAGCCGCTCTCAAGCCGGCTGAGAAAACCAACAAAAAGACTTTCGACGTGCACACCACTAAGTCTTTCATCCCATTCAGCTGGAAACGAAAAACAGGACAGGCAGCCAACCTGGTCGAATCTTTCTACCACGCCATTCACGGCGTGGGTGTGGGCTTGCGCGGACAGCGCAATCTGCGCATTCATCTTGTCGCTGCCGTGGCTGTCGTTATCGCCGGCTTTTATTTCTCCATAGACACAATTGGCTGGCTGGCGCTGGTTATTGCCATGGGCCTGGTTATATCAACCGAGTTGATGAACACAGCCCTTGAACATCTGGTGGACATTGCCGCCGAAGGACAATATAGATTGAGCGCCCGTCTGGCTAAAGACACTGCTGCTGCTGCAGTCCTTGTATCATCCATCGTAGCTGTAGCCATCGGACTGATTGTTTTTGGTCCCAAAGTCATGGGTGTGGTGAAAATCTGGCTGGGTTAGAGCAGATTTCAGCCCTGAAAATTAATTCTTGACAATATTCCCGTTCTTCTTACAATAGCAATGGGAGAAATACGTAGTGGGCGAATTTACCAGGTTGAATAAAAATGTTTCTTTTGGGCCGGCACCAAAGCTCTGCTCCTTGTTGATGCAGGGTTCTATCAAAGCTTTTACTAAAGGATTCGTGGTGGCAATGAACGATTCAGAAAATAAACCAAGTCAGATTACCGCTTTTTTGGGACGTCTGGCTTATGCGGCACAAGCGCAGGAATTTAGAAGCACTCAGTCAGTCGATTTTAATTTGAATCCGGCTTTGCTTTACACTTCATACTGCCGCAACGCCGAAGATCAAAGTCTCAAAACAAGACAGGGACAAGATTACGGCAATCAAACCAGCCGACTGGCGACACGCATCGGCTGCCGTCCTCTGTATCCGTCAAATTGATTTGAGCAGAAAACTGCGTCTGACATCGTCCTTTATCTCGAGGATTTTGACTTTCACGCCAAAAACTTCTGCCAGCGTTTGCTCGCTCAGAACCTGGTTCGGACTGCCTTGAGCTGCCACCACAGACGGAGCGTCACTTTCCTGTTTTATAAGCACCAGATGATCACTTATCAAATCAATGAGATTGAGATCGTGTAATACAACAATGATTCCTTTGCCGCTTTCTTTCAAATTTTTCAAAAGTGAAGCAACAGTCAGTTGATATTTAAAATCCAGATGAGAGACCGGTTCGTCCAGAAGGAGAAAGTCGGCTTGCTGAGCCAGGGCAACTGCAATAAGCGTGCGCTGTTTTTCGCCACCGGAAAGGCTGTTCCAGAGACGATCTTGAAAGGCGGTGAGAGCGGCGGTTTCAATGGCATATTGCACTATCGATTCATCCTCTTCGCTCATCTGCCATGACCACCACTGCTGGTGCGCATTGCGCCCCAGTGAAATTATTTGGCGCACGCTCAAAGGCGTGGAAAACTCTTTTGATTGAGGTACATAAGCCACTCTTCGGGCAAAGGTGTCGGCACTTATCAGGCTGATATCCGTTCCGTCCAACATCGCCTGTCCCGCAAGCGGATTGAGTTGCCCGGCCAATGTTTTGAGTAAAGTGCTTTTTCCTGAACCGTTTGGTCCGGCAATGGTGGTGATTGATTGCGGTTTAAAGGTAAGATTCACATCCTTAAGCACCACCCGGTCTTTCGACCATCCCACACTGAGAGATCGTGTTTCAATCATTTTATTGCCATCTCTCCTCTTTCACTTGACATCAAGGAAAGAAAAAAGGCTCCTCCCAGCAAAGACAATAAAGTGCCAAGAGGCAATTCCTGACCGGGCAGGAGCATGCGGGCGCACAAGTCGCTCAAAATCACCAGTATGCCTCCGGTTAAGGCGCAGGTGAATATTTGCACACGCTCATCGGCTGCGAAAAATTGTCGTGAAAGATGCGGAGCCACCAGTCCAACAAAACCGACCAGTCCGCTCAAAGCCACTGCCGCCCCGCAAAGTAACACAGCAACAAACAAACAAGCCCACTGCACTTTTGCTACCGGTGCTCCTAGTGATGCGGCGTATTCTTTGCCCAGAGACAAGAGTCGCAATTGTTTGGAAAGTAAAAGTGCAAGCCCTGTTGCAATGATTGTATAAATGGAAGCAGGCACCAGCTCGGACCAGGATTTACCGCTTATGCCCCCCGCCAGCCAGTAGAGCAACCCCTGAGAAAGAACCGGATTGCCCGAATACAAAATCACAAGACTGGTCACAGCCACTAAAAATGTGGACAAAACCACACCGGCAAGCAACAGCCTTGTCACCGACAATCCGGTGTAATCGTGAGAGCGAGCCACATAGGCAACGATAATGCTTGCGGCAAGTCCTCCTGCCATACCGGCAAAGGGCACCAGATCAAAACTCATTCCCAAAGCCACACTAGCTGCCACGCACACGCAAGCACCGCTTGAAACCCCGGTCAGATACGGGTCGGCCAAATTGTTTCTGGAAAGGACTTGCAAGATATACCCGGAGACGCTCAAGGCAGCGCCCACTACAAAGGCAATCAGCACTCTGGGGATGCGCACTTGCCAGATAATGTCTTTGATTTCGCTTTCTACATTGCCCGAAAGGAGAAGCGTCCTTAACGTCGTTTCAGCATCAATGAAAACATCTCCCAGGAAAATGGAAAGTGCCACACAGACCAAAAATAGTAAGATAAGGGTAGTTAGCCGAATTAAAATGTTCAAAGAACCTGTAGCTGATCTAGTGATGGTATAGGCCTTGCATGCTAACATGTCGCATTTGTCGCAGTAAAATTTATCACTTTGAAAATGACCATATATTTTGACAACAGTGCCACCACCCCCGTTCGCAAAGAAGTGGCCGATGCCATGATTGCCTTTCTATCAGAGAGTTTCGGCAATCCTTCATCCATACACCAGCTGGGCCGAGAATCGCATAAGGCTGTTGCCAAGGCAAGACAGAATGTGGCTCGTCTTTTGAATTGTGAACCAAACGAAATTTATTTCACTGCTTGCGGCACTAATTCAAACAATCTTGCTTTGTTAGGTCGCGCCAGATTTGCCGAAGCCAATAATCTGGGCAAACATTTCATCACAACAGTGATTGAACATCCCTCAGTCATTGGTCCGGCGAAATATCTGGAGGCCAACGGATGGACAGTCACTTATCTGCCGGTCGATTCAGAAGGTTTTGTGCGCAAAAGCGATCTGGAAGCAGCCATCACACCCGAGACAAGCATCGTTTCTGTGATGTGGGCCAATAATGAAATCGGCACGGTTGAGCCGATTGAAGAGCTTTCTACTTTAGTCAAAGAAAAGTCGGAGCCGTTCAAGAAAGAAATTTTCTTCCATTCAGATGCCATTCAAGCCGCCGGAAAAGTGCGTATCGACACCAAGAAATGCCCGGTGTCGGCTCTGTCTTTGTCCGGTCACAAATTCTATGCTCCCAAAGGCGTGGGAGCGATGTTCGTGCGTAAAGGCACAAATGTGATGCCAGTATTTTTTGGTGGCGGTCAGGAAAAAGGTATCGTTCCCGGCACTGAAGGTCTGGCAAATATTGTGGCAATTGGCGAGGCTGCGCGTCTTGCCGGTGAAGAATTCGATCAAATTGAAGCCGAATTGCGCCGGATGCAAACACATTTGATGGACAAACTCTCTTCTTTCAAGGGCATTCAACTAACCGGCACCAGACAGCTGGAAAAACGATTGCCCGGTCATGTAAGCATCGCAGTTGAAAACGGCGAAGGCGAAGCTCTGGTTATGCAGCTGGATATGCAAGGCGTTTGTGTTTCAAGCGCATCGGCCTGTCACAAAGGCATTATCGAACCCTCACATGTTTTAGCCGCCCTCCAGGTGCCTTGCAGTTTGTTGCGAGGCTCTTTGCGTATTAGCCTGGGTAAATTCAACACTATGGATGAATGCAATAAAGCGCTTGAAATTTTTGAGAAGGTCTTTTCGGCTCTGCCAGCAAAAAAGGCGATGGCACCCACTCCCTAAATTGAAAATAGTGACAAGTGACAAGTGACAAGTGACAAGTGACAAGTGACAAGTGACAAGTGACAAGTGACAAGTGACAAGTG
>CAZEQP010000229.1:4942-5797 GCA_964514345.1 uncultured Candidatus Obscuribacterales bacterium | reverse complement strand
CCAGGGCAAAATAGATGCGGCAACCGCCACATCTTCCTTTTCGCGCATCAGACTCAGGGCAAATTGCTGGTCAGACGAGTATTTCTGGTCTGAAAGATTGAAAGTGCCTATCACTTCACCCTGATGAAAATAAACAATGACAGCTTCACCCTTGTCGGAACACAGGACTGCATTTCCTGTGGCTGACTCCTTTTTGAACCAGACACACAAAAATTGGAAAAATTCTTCAGCTGGAGTGCCTGAAGGGCAAAAAACGTTATAACCAAGAAAACTGGCCGAAATACTCAAAATAAGCTCATCAGGCAAAGAATAAGTGATCCTGGCGGCGTCAGGAATGTCCATGTAATCGAGCAATATTTTCAAACCGTTAACGGTTTGACTTTTTTCAGACCAGTGAGGGCTGTGGAAAAAGCCGCCCAGGCACTTGCCTTTATAAATTATCAGGGCTCCTTGAGCCTGCAAAAATTCACTCGAAAATTTGAAAATGCCGGAATATTTGTATGACTCAACCCACGAAAAATATTTGGGAAGGACTTGTCGATTTAAAACAACCGGAACATAATTGCCCAAAATAGTGGAAGGCGGCAATAGATCTGGTGGCGGATTATATTTTGCCCCGGATAGAAATTCGCTACCAGGAAGTAGAACCGCTCTGCCTCTTCTTGTCCAGTTGCAGAAACATGCTTTCAATTCAGAGCCTATTTCAAAAGTTTCTTCTGTTCTTAAATAGGCAAGTATATTTGTGCTGGCAACGCGAACTTCATAACCTTCAATGCTGGCTTTTACAATTTCGACAATTTGATTCTTGGTTTTGCGTATTTGATCTGAAAAATCTGAAAAATCTGAAAAATCATC
>CAZEQP010000229.1:0-4932 GCA_964514345.1 uncultured Candidatus Obscuribacterales bacterium | reverse complement strand
AGTTTGTCATCGTATGTTCTAGTTCGATATAAACTGAAAAATCATCATCAAAATATCCAAGCGCGGTTTTGCGCGGAGGCTTATTGGAGCCCCCGGGTCCGCCACCGGATTCTGAGCCAAAGCCGGAGCGAGCAGGATCTGTTTTAGTCCTTGCCCTAAATTTTTTTCTGGGAGATTGTCCCGAAGCAAGAGGCACGAGTTCGTAGAACTCATCGTCATTATTCAAAATCAACGCCATAAATTCATTATGACATTTGTTTGAAGCCTTTTTAAAATTTCAAAGTGAACTCAGCCCGGTCTGTCCATCTCGAAACGGTCACGAATAGTGCAATACCAGTTGCCTTCCATGCGCGCAATCGGATCAAGTTTACGTGTGTCGATATGTCCATTGGCATAAATAGCCTCATTTATATGAACACATAAAATTGAACCGATTACCAGATTGCCTGAGGATGGCTCTGTGCCGAACTCTAAGTGTTTGTAAAGACGGCATTCAAAATTCACCAGACATTCAGCAACGCAAGGAGGCTTTACCATGGTTGATTCTGCTCTGGTAAGTCCAGCCTGGTCGAATTCAGATACAGAAGGCTCGTAAGCGCCTGATGTCAGATTCATTTTTTCGGCCAGGTGATGGCTGACTATATTTACTACAAATTCGCCGTTTTCTTTTATATTGCGCAAAGTGTCTTTGGGGACGCCTATAAATTTATTGCCCTGACGCACGGCTTGCAATGCCGGAGCAAAAGCAAGCAACGGTGGATTGGCGCTTACCGCATTGAAAAATGAAAAGGGCGCAAGATTGTCCACTCCGGCATCACTTCTGGTGGAAACCCAGGCGATGGGACGAGGCAAAACACTCCCCAACAAAATGCGGTACATGTCGTTTGAGGAGGCATTGCTTGCGTCTATCAGCATAATTTGATTTGCCGGCGTTTTCCTGAATTAAGACCAGTTGAGAGCACCGCCTGTTTGATAGTCGATAACTCTGGTTTCGAAGAAATTCTTTTCTTTCTTCAAATCAATCATTTCGCTCATCCAGGGGAAAGGATTCTTAGCCCCGGGGAATTGCTCAGGCAGCCCGATTTGTTTCAAGCGTCGATTGGCGATGAATCGCAAATATTCGCTGAACATGTTTTGATTCAATCCCAGCACACCATTGGGCATGGTGTCGACTGCATATTGATATTCAAGCTGCACGCCTTCCATAACCAGGTCGATGATTTCTTTCTGGAATTCAGGTGTCCACAAATGTGGATTTTCCACTTTGATCTGGTTGATCATGTCTATGCCGAAATTGAGGTGCATAGACTCATCACGCATGATGTACTGGAATTGTTCTGAAGCTCCCACCATTTTGTTCTGGCGACCGAATGAAAGCATTTGCACAAAGCCGACATAGAAGAATAAGCCTTCCATGATTATGTAATATCCAATCAGATTGCGCAAAAAGCGTCTGTCTGTGGCTTCTGTTCCGGTGTTGAAATTGGGGTCTGACAATTCCTGGGTGAATTGCAACTCAAACACGTCTTTGTCGTGAATGCTGGGAATTTCTCTGTACATGTTGAAGATTTCGCCTTCATCGAGTCCCAGGCTCTCCACCACATATTGATAGGCGTGAGTGTGGATGGCTTCTTCAAAAGACTGGCGCAACAAATACTGCCGGCATTCAGGATTAGTGATGTGGCGGTAAATGGCTAATACCAGGTTGTTTGCCACAAGTGAATCGGCAGTGGTGAAGAATCCCAGGTTGCGCTTTATGATGCGACGCTCATCAGGCGACAAACCGTTTGGATCTTTCCACAAGGCAATATCGCGACTCATTGAAATTTCTTGAGGCATCCAGTGATTGGCGCAGGCATCAAGATATTTCTGCCAGGCCCATTCATATTTGAAAGGAACCAGTTGATTCACATCGGCACGGCAGTTGATGATGCGCTTTTCGTCCACTCTTATGCGTTTGGCGTTAAAAGCGATTTCTTCCACACCTGTCACCCCGGCATGTACATCCGAACTGGGAGTTGAAACTGGTGCGGCCGGAGCCGGAGTTGGCGCGGGCACTGGAGCTGGTGCGGTTATGACGCTGACCACTTCTTCTTTAGGTGCAGATTGTTTTTGCGAAGTTAATGGCGGTGGTGTCATTGACGGTGCCGGCGGAGTGAAATCCAGTTCTTTGTCGCTTGTTAAAGGCGGAATGGAGTGAGTTTTAACTGTATCGGTTTTGGAAGCCGATACAGGCGATTCTTTAGAATCCGACTCGTTTAAATAATCGTCAAAACTTAGCATCTGTTGGTCTTTTCCTTTTCTCGTTTATTGAATTACTGGCAGGCTTCACATTCGGTGTCATTGGGATTGCACGCTTTTCCCTCGACAATGGGCTCAGCTACTGTGATTGTGCTTGAAACTTTATTGAGAGCTCCTGTGTGCACAGTCGATTTTTCTGCGTAAGTGGCAGAGGTGGTTCTCAGGTAATAAGTCGTTTTGAGACCTTTGCGCCAGGCCATCGTGTACAACTCATCCAGTTTGCGACCGGAAGGTTCGCTCATGTACAAATTGAGACTTTGTGACTGGTCGATCCACTTTTGACGTCTGGAACCGCATTCGACCAACCAGCGGGGGTCAACTTCAAATGCTGTGGCGTAAAGTGCTTTGAGATCTTCGGGGATGCGTTCGATGGCAAGAACAGATCCGTCGAAATATTTCAAATCATGGACCATAACTTCATCCCAGAGTCCGCGCTCTTTCAAGTCTTTTACCAGATAAGAATTTATCACTGTAAATTCACCGGAAAGATTGCTCTTCACGTACAAGTTCTGGAATGTAGGCTCAATTGAAGGGCTTACTCCGGCAATATTAGCTATGGTGGCGGTGGGAGCAATGGCCAGGCAGTTGCTGTTGCGCATGCCGTTTTTAGCAATAGACTCACGCACCACTTTCCAATCAAGCTTCTGGTCTGTGTTGACGTCAAGCACATTTTCAGTATGACCGGCAGTGGCTTTTCTGGATTCTTCAAGCAGTTTGATACTGTCTATGGGCAAAATGCCTTTGTCCCACAAACTGCCTTTGTATGTGGGATAGGAACCGCGTTCGGCCGCCAGTTCGCTGGATGAAAGAATGGCGAAATAGCTGACTGCTTCTTGAGTGTAATCGGCAAATTCGACTGCTTTTTTGGATGAGTAAGGAATACGCAATGTAATCAAAGCATCCTGGAAGCCCATGATACCCATACCAACAGGGCGGTGACGCATGTTTGAATTTCGTGCTTTGGGAACGCTGTAATAGTTGATGTCTATCACATTATCCAGCATACGCATGGCTGTGCGGCAAGTTTTTGCCAGCTTTTCCAAATTCAGTTCACCGTTTTGCAGGTGAGCGATCAAATTGACCGAGCCCAGATTGCAAACTGCAGTTTCAGAGTCTGAAGTGTTGAGTGTAATTTCAGTGCACAAATTGGATGAGTGCACTACACCCTGGTGTTGTTGAGGGCTTCTTGTATTGCAGGGATCTTTAAAAGTGATCCAGGGATGTCCTGTTTCAAACAACATCGAAAGCATTTTGCGCCAGAGGCTGACTGCCGGTATGCGTTTGAAGGCTTTGATTTTGCCTTCATCGGCAAGTGTTTCTGCCGCTTCATAAGCAGCTTTGAATTCGGCTCCCCACAAATCATGCAGTTCGGGCACTTCATCCGGACTGAACAATGTCCACTGTCCGTCTTGCAATACGCGAGCCATAAATAAGTCAGGGATCCAGTTGGCCGTGTTCATGTCGTGGGTGCGGCGACGGTCGTCACCTGTGTTTTTGCGCAACTCAAGAAATTCTTCGATATCAAGGTGCCAGCACTCAAGATAACAGCAGACCGCTCCTTTGCGTTTGCCACCCTGGTTGACGGCTACAGCTGTGTCGTTCACCACTTTCAAAAACGGCACCACGCCCTGGCTCTTGCCGTTGGTGCCCTTGATGTGGGCGTTTAACGCTCGAACCGGAGTCCAGTCATTGCCCAGTCCGCCGGAGAATTTTGAGAGCATGGCATTTTCGCGAATGGCCTCATAAATTCCGGACAGATCATCGGCCACTGTGGTGAGGAAGCAGGATGAAAGCTGTGGGCGCTTTGTTCCTGAGTTAAACAAAGTGGGTGTGGAAGATACAAAATCAAAACTGGAAAGTACATCATAAAATTCGATGGCACGAGTTTCTCTGTCGATTTCGTTCATTGAAAGACCCATTGCCACTCGCATCCAGAACATCTGGGGCAATTCAAAGCGCTGGCCGTGCTCGTGCAACAGGTATCTGTCGTAAAGTGTTTGCAAGCCGAGATATTGGAATTTGAAATCGCGCTCGGCAACCAGTGCGGCACCGATTTTGTTCAAATCGAATTCTTGCAGTTTCTCATCCAGTAATCCGGCTTTGATACCACGGGCGATATAATCAGGGAAACTTTCTGCATATCGAGTTTGCATGTTTTCAGCAAATACTTCCTCACCCAGGACTTCACGTCTCAGTTCATGCAAAAGTAATCTGGCACAAACATAGGTGTAATCAGGCTCGTATTCTATTAATGAGCGGCTGGCGAAAATCAAAGATTTCCAAACTTCTGATTCTTGCACTCCGTCGAATAAATTTTCATTGGAAAGTTCACAAATTTTTTCGGCTGAAACATTTTCTGAAAGTCCCTGACAGGCAGAATTTACCACTCCGAAAAAGTGCTGTTTGTTATATGCTCTTTTGACACCGTCGTACCCAACGATATCTATGGAGAGGCTGGGACGATCGGGTGTTTGCTCGGCTCTTTGCTTGCTGCGCTCTCCTCTGTAAAGCACATAACCTCTTGCCACTTCATATTCGCCTGCGCGCATCAAGGCGATTTCAACTTGATCTTGAATATGCTCGATGTGCAGGGTGCCGACCACGGTGAGCGCCAGGTGACGGATGAGCGAC
>CAZEQP010000228.1:0-5800 GCA_964514345.1 uncultured Candidatus Obscuribacterales bacterium | reverse complement strand
TGTAAAACTAACTACAGAAGCAGACGAAAAAACCGCGGGTCCCGCCAGCTTCACTACTAAGGATCCGGATGGAAACGAGATTCTTGTAGATCAGCACGTTGATGCGCCACAAACAAAGTAACTTAGTTAAACCTTTGTTTGAACAATTTGACCATTTTTCTTGTATTCAATCATAGATGAATCTTTCGATTTGATTTCTATCAATTCCCATTGGTCCTTTATCTCATCAAGGCAAGTCACAGTGTAAATTTTCGGAAGTAGATAAACTCGTTTTTCGATTACGAGGGTCGGGTGGCTGCTGAGAGCGCGCTCCCAAATGCTTTGAGTCACAATTGATTCACCAACTTTTAATTCTTCAGTTTGAATTGCTCCGCTTGGGCCAAGCAGGACTAATATCATCAAGAACTCATAGTGAAATAAACCGATCACTGTTATCCCGGCAAAAACCACCCTAGCAAGAACTCTTGTCGAGAGAGATAAATTGATTAATCGGACCGCGAATATCAATGCCGCCAAAATTGGATTGAATAAGAAAATAAGCGAAGAAAGCCAAACAAAGCATCTGCGCCACCTTTCGCCTTTCTGAATTAACAACAGCGCCCAGAATGGAAATGCAACTAGTGACCAAACAAAAATTTGTGTGCTCGAATCGAAAGGCTCGAAGAGCAAACAGCCAAAGTTAATTATAAAGACGTACGCAGTAATTAGTAAGAATATTTCAATCGAAATATCGATCAAAACCGACCTATGCTGCGGTTTCAAGTCGGCAATCATTATTCAGTTATAACCGGCTTTTATTACCTGCCAGATATCAACATGAAAATTCGCTGTAAACTTCAGTTTATTTGTTAACCAGAAACTACTTATATCCCTCAAGTTTCAAACGCTCGACAGTCCACATACGAACAAGAGTACCCAGAGGAACCTTCTTGTCGTCGGCGGCTTTCATCAGTAGGAGCATAGTTTCCCTTCCTACTCTAAATTGAACAGTTCCAGCGATACTGAGTTCCTTTTTCGCCTTTTCTCGGAGATCTGCTAAACGCTTCTCTGGAGAACGATTGTCTTTCTTAGAAGTCATAGTTTAGTCTCCTCAAAAAGTCTTTTTTGTAGCGTTTTCCTGCATTCATAGCGTGAAAAACGTGCTCGGTATCGGCTATATACTCAATGCCAATTTCGAGAATTCGCCCACTGAATGTCCAACCAATTATCATTACTCTTACATTTCCTCTTTCGCTAGGAACTAAATTTTCAGCAATAGAAAGATCTGATTCAATGACTTCCAGGATTTCATCCACTGTGACTCGATTCTTTTTGATGTTGAACTCATCAAAAGTAACATTCTCCATCGAACCCTCTGTAATTTATTGTATTACAAAACATGACATGTCGCAAGTGACTATCGCCAAAGACTAACTTAAATTAGATAGGCACCCACCTTCAGTTCAGAGCAATGAGACAAGGTCTTGTCTGGTAGTCTTGAATCAGGCTAATTCCACAATTTAGAAACTAAGTCAATCTAAATTTAGTTTTTTCATGCTTTCGAATGGAGGTCATCTTTCGGCTTTCCGGGTGTTAGTGAAATTTCTACACTCTCACAGCTAATGCTTCCACACAGTCCGTAGCAGCCAGACAATAAAATCTCAATGCCACCCTCTATCTTTTCAAAGATCAATCCATCGATTACATTCTGATGATTGAATTCGTTTAAATCCAGATCGAAAACACCTTTCATGTTGAAGTGAACCACAACATGTTTGTCATGAAAAAAATGTCTATCTGGCAGGACTTGCTCCCAATCTGTATTCCAGAAATAAATGCTTAAAACCGACTGTTCACTCCGATGCACCGACAGACTGACTATTTCCGCATCATGAAAGCTTGGCCAGTAGCCAAACCATTCCTTGAGTTCTTTGGCACCAGGGATAGTTGAAATAATCCAGTCAGTCTCTTTTTCCAACTCCGGCATTGTCTAAAGCTCCGGCATTTTGTAATTCGCCAGGGTATGAAACTGCTTTGCTATCATTTTAGATGGCACCATTGGTAATACCGTATCTCTAAACATTACGCTAAGTCTGGACGTAGTGATCGTCATGGCTTGTGATTTGCGCGATTGATAAACAAAATCAGAAGTTCTATCCTGTCGCATTTGTTCATAAGTTCGCAAAGCAACAACTGGATCCAACTCACTCTTTAAACAATAACCCAGCGCTAAAGCATCCTCCAGAGACTGGCATCCGCCCTGTCCCATGAATGGTGTCATCGGATGGGCAGCGTCTCCTAATAAAGTGACTCGATCTTCACCCCATTTTATAACAGGATCACGATCATACAAATTGTGAGTCAAAATCTCATTATCTTTTGTAGCGTCTATCAATTCGTTGACCGGATCTGTCCAATTTCCGAAATTTTTTAAAATGTCTTTCTTAGTCTTTCGCTCCCTGTGTCCTTTATCGTCTGCCATTGTGGCAAACCAGTAGACTCGACCTTTACCAATAGGCGCAGCGCCAAATTGTTTGCCGCGACCGAAAATCATCAATCCCAGATTGCTCGGATATGAAGTAGGCTCGCAAGTAACACCACGCCAGGCAAAACTTCCTGAATATCTTGGTTCGCCTTCATTTAATAGATTTTTTCGCACCGCCGAGTGCAAACCGTCACAACCTATAACTATATCTGTCTGGCTTTGAGAGTTATCGCTAAAGTGAACAGTCACTGTTTGACTATCTTGTTCAAGCATCCAGCAAGACTTATTAAATTGAACACTGGCGCCAGCTTTTATTGCAGCTCCATACAAAACTTCCTGCAAATCGGCTCTATGCACACTTATAGTTTCTTGCCCGGCACCAAAGTCAGCCAGATTCATTTCAACCAGGACCTTGCCCTTCTTATTTAGATATCTGCCGATTACAGGAAAATTGCCACAAGCGGCAACCGCTTCGTATATATCCAACTGGCGCAGTACATTTACCGCATTTGGATATAGAACGATTCCGGCGCCCACTTCTTGTAAATGAGGTGACTTCTCGTATATATCGACCCGGATATCTTTTGAGGCTTTGCTCAGAGAAATGGCGGCAGCAAGACCACCGAGACCGCCTCCAACGACTATAACTTTAGTTATTACCTCTCAAGCTCCGGCAGCGAATCGACAGTTTCACCAGACAATTCCATTTGCGATGTGTAGTCGAGACGGCGGCGCTCGGCTTCGGCAAATGTGGAAGACTCAATAGTTATGAATTTCACCAGGTTAAGCGGCACCAGATGCTTTGAGTACTCGCGTTTTTGAGGCTTGTCTGAATCACCATATGATTCGATTTCAACATAGTCTTGTCCTATTCTCAGCACACGACCTGTTAATGTGGTTCCGTCCGGAAAGTGAAGGCGGGCCCATGACCGGCCGTCACATAGTCTTTCGAGGCGAAGTTTAAGGTTCATTTGTCTGTATCCCCACTTCTTTCCTTTAAATCCATACTACCATTAGTTGGCTATAATGACCTATTTTCCCACTCCATAGCTTTTACGGAGATGTGCTAGATATAGTTTTTCATGCTCTATATCCGCTTCCTATGCGGGCGGGATAAAGCATTCATGTCTTAGTCACCTCAATTATCTGTCAAAGTTTAGGTTTTCCCCAAGCCTGAAAACTAGGGCGTTATCAGAGTTTGGCGCCATTTGCCCCGGAAGTCAAGTATTGCCTGGCTTGATTCAGTAACTAGACTATTAATAGTCGAAGTTACATTTTGTTTCTCAGCAAAATCAGTTAGCAAATTACTAGAAAAGGGACCGGATGCAAGACCAAGTATTGTCATTTAAATTGAAGCAACGCCTTGAAAAATTACAGGGTCAAGAAGAAAGTTATTGGGTGGATGAGTTGTACTCCTATGATGCGCTCACCAATCCCACATATAGAAGCGAATTGGAGAAATGCTTCAATTTGGATCCGCTGGGACCGCTTCCCCCTCGATTTCCGCAGCAATAAAATTTATTCCCTTAAGAGTTAATTCTGGGTCAAATTCATCGATAGTATCGGTTTGCAAATATTGACCGATATAAGTGCTTAGACCGCCAGTGGCTACAACAACTGCGGAGCCTTGCAATTCTTTTTTGCACTGGCTTACCCATTTTTCCACAGTACCCAGTTGACCCAAAAGTGTGCCGGCAAAAATGGACTCTCTGGTTGAATGCGAGAGCGAATTGATATTTTTCAAACCTTTATCTTTGTCGTCATAAGCTATCACAGGCAATTGCTCAAGCCTGTTGCCGATTGCTTTTAGAGTATCCTGAAAGCCAAGAGTGATCATGCCACCAAGAAATTCGCCTGTTCTATTCACCGCACTTATTGTAGTGGCAGTGCCAAAATCCAAAATCAATAAGTTATCGCCTTTGTTCCCGTAAAGCTTGTGCGCGGCATAACAGTTGGCAAGCCTGTCAGTGCCGAAAGTCGGGTACAAACCTTTTATTGTTTTTTGTGTATCCAGTCTAATTTCGCGAGGATCCAAGCCACGTTCGTGCATAGCTTCAATCAAAGCAAGCGATGCCGAAGGCACTACCGAACAGATATATACGATCTTGTTTTCGCCGACTGAGCCGGAAAGCCCTCCCTTCAGGTCACAAGACAGGTCAGGAGCTTCCGAACGCGACTGAGAAGTGGGATTGCTCCAGAACTTAAGTAAATCTCCACCCTGGAAAAATGCCCAGGTGGTGCGCGAATTGCCTACATTGACTACTATTCTTGACACTATTGTTTTCTCAAATATTCACTTATGCCGTCTGCCAGAGCGCGTGCCGCCTTTTCTTGCCCCTCCGGCTGCATCAATACTGCACATTCATCAGGATTGATTAAAAAACCAATCTCGGCAAGAACAGCAGGCATTTCACTTGGTCTTGTAAGAGCAAGATTTTGATAGCGTGCACCGATGTCCGGAAATCCCAGATTTTTGAGCAAGTTATTTCTGAGAACCTGAGCCAGTTCCACAGATTGTGGATGATAAAAATAAGTAGATGAGCCGTGCTCTTTTATGGGGTTGCGTCCATCCGGCAATGAATTATTATGCACAGACAAAAGTATCTGGGCGCCGGCTTTGCGAGCGATATCGCAACGTTCGGCAAGGTCGATATCCACGTCGGTGGTTCTGGTCATAATGACTGTGGCACCAGCTTTTTCAAGCAATTCTTTCAGCTTCAAACCAATTTTCAGATTGAATTCGGCTTCACTCATACCCGCACATGATGCACATCCCGGCTGTGATCCGCCATGTCCAGGATCAACACAAATTTTCAGTCCTTTAAGCCCTTCTTCGCCTTCAAGCTTTATAGGATCGCGAACATGTATGACCAGATTTTCGCCTTCATACTCAGGCCAATAGCCCCACTGGCGGTTACCAGCAAGATTGATTGTAAGTTCATAAACCCCGTCAGTGAGCTGCTTCCAGCTGGTGCCCTGCACTTGCCCCTGACGCGCTTTTTCAGGATCACTTCCTTCAAAGGCGGATGAATGTGCTTGAGAAGACCAGTCAGTATCGGCGGTGGCACCATATATTTTGACGGTCAATTTGTTTGGATTCAAATTCTGATCTATTTCAAATGGCAGTCGTTCGGTCAAAGGCACGATGACTTTATCGCCATAACTGTCTTGCTCGACATTGACTGACTTTACACCGGAGCTGGGGTACTGTCCGGAATTTTTTTGGGCATCCTGAGCGAAGCGCAGGTCTTTTGCTTCTATAAAAACGTGCTTGTTTTCAGCCCATTTCAATCGCAGGTCGGTGCCCACATATCCATCAATCACCAATTTTACACC
>CAZEQP010000227.1:0-5812 GCA_964514345.1 uncultured Candidatus Obscuribacterales bacterium | reverse complement strand
GCGGATTCTGTCTGCATTTCCAGCCATCAAATCTGACCTCATCTGGCGGCGAATTTTTTAAAAGAGTCTCTATGTCGGCTTTCTGTTCGGTTGTTTTAGCCGCCTCGGGAAGCGAGATTGTTGTTTCGGTAAAAGTAATTTCGGCGGGAAAAACAGTGGCGGCCATTTTTCGCACATTAGGTTCCCAGTAAACTTTCATGCCTCTTTTTTCGGTGAGATTGACAAGGTCTTGCGCCACCCATATGCCCAATAGCTGGTAAAAGATCAAGTAGCAAACACCAAGAGCAGTGAGGCTGCCGAAAAGCGGGTGCAGGAGAAGGTGTCCGAGCTTGATGGACGTGAGTGTACCTAAACCGTTATCGGTTATGTTTTTTTCTACAATCTCATCTACTCGTGTGCGGCGATCACCGTAGATGGTGTCATCTGGTTTCAACTGAGACGAAAGTTCTGGAAACTCCTCCAGAGTGAGATCGTCACCTTCCAGGAAAAAAAGAGCTCTGGTGCGGTCCATCTCGGGACAGATTGATATGACCATGTCGATTTTTTCAAGCATTGACTGAGCGATATTTCCCTGGCGCGCAGAAGAGACTTTGGTCAGTATGTCTTTTATGCCTTCGCCTCTTACGGCAACACATCTAATGATTGGGACGCCAAGTTCAGTTTCAAGCGACTTGAAATTGATTTTCAAGCCGCGCTTTTCGGCTTCATCGGACTGATTTATGACCAGTATCAAGGGCTTTCCTGAATCGATGATTTGCAAGGTCAAAAACAAGTCACGGTCAAGACTGAGTGCTGACGCCACATTTACGATGGTGTCCGCTTCAAGCACGATTTTCCTTGTCGCTCGTTCTTCATCATTGATGCTTGAAATGCCGTAGACGCCAGGCGAGTCGTATAAATCGAAGTGGGCAAGAACGGCATGGGCTGTGTCGATAGTCGTGCCGGGATAATTTGACACGTCGGCGTTCATGCCTGTAAGAGCATTGAAAATGACTGACTTGCCCACATTGGGATTGCCCACCAGAACCACGTGTTTATGCTTTTTGGCTTGACCAGCCGCAATTGCATTATGAGTCGTGGTTTCGGTGCTCATTTCGTCCCAAATAGATTAAGGAAATCAAAGACATATTATAGAGTTTATTGTTTCTTTTTTAATTAGACTGAATGCTCATCTGATATTTTATTTGCATGCGTCCAACTAATTTCATCCTTTTCTTTCTTGCATTTTTACTAGCTTTTCCGACTTTGCCGCTATTTGCTCAAGATGAGCAAAACCAGCCGGTTCAGGTGCAATTGCAGCCGCCCACCCATGTGCATAATGACCATGCCGTAGCCGACGGACATTTGAAAAACGGGTGCAAAGTGATTCTTTTGCAGGAGCCCGCTTTTCCTGTGGTGTCGTGCCAGTTGTGGTTTCACACCGGTTCGCGCAATGATCCGCCCGGTTTGAGCGGTCTTTCACATGTGATAGAACACATGATTCAAAACCGCATGCAAAACGACGCCGATCACACTGCTTTGAAGTTGATTGAATGCGGCGCCAAATTCAGCGCTTCGACCAGTGACGACTTTACTTTGTTCGTGCAGAATCTGGCAGCTGAAAATCTCAATACCGCTCTAGCTTGTCTTTCTAAATGTCTCAATCAAGCTTCATTCACTGATGCCGAGTTGAAAACGGCAGTCAAACAAGTGTTGGCTGAGATTGACGAAGCCAATAAACAAAAAGCACGCCAGCTGGATATCGAAATGCGTCATCTAGCTTATCGAGGCGCTGGCTACGCCAATCATCCGGCCGGTGACCCTTCAGGAATCGAGCAGATTGATATTAACGAACTGAACAAATATTTTCTCAAGCATTATGGTCCGCCCAACGCCACTGTTGTTTTGTCCGGCAACATTCCTCTCCAGCATCAGATTCTTAGTATGCTGGACAAGAGCATCGGACATATAAGTTCGCAACATCCAAGACCCGAGACTCGTTTTATTCATTCAAAACAAAACGCCGAGCGCCGGTCATTTTTAAAAGTGGCAACAGACAGTCCCGAAGCTCTTGTGGCTTACCAGGCGTCGTCCTTGACCAGTCTTGATGCGCCTGCGTTCATGGTACTTGAAGCGGTGCTCAATGCCAATAACGGCGGAATATTGTTCAATCATTTTCTTGAGACTAAACTGTGCACTTCGGCCAGGGTCAGTTATGAGTATAAGCGCCACCCCGGGCTCTTTCAGCTTCATTTTAAAGCCAGACCGCAAGTGGAATTGTCTGCTGTTTTGAGTGAGCTGGACTTGATGATTAACACACTAAAAACCAATCCTCTCAATGCAGAAAATGTGGAGCGGGCAAAGTCTCAGACTTTGTTCAACCTGCAAGCCTCGCGCACCAGTCCATTTCTTTCTGCTTTTCAATTGGGGCTTTTCGATGTCACCGCAAACGGCCAAAAAGGTTCTTTGAAAGAGCTTGAAAATAGAGTGGCGAAAATTTCAGCCCAGGATTTGAAAAATTGTATCAACAAACATTTTCAACCCGCCACCAGATCAATCGTTTCTGTGGGCGGAAAAGAGTCGGCCGAAGGTATAATTGATGTTGAAGATTATCATCCAAAAACAGTTACGTTGGCCGGTTATTCAGGTGATGTCACTCAGAAAATCGCCGCCGCGGGAAATAGCACTGCCACTACTGGCGATACCGCGACAGTGTCAATGTCCGGCGCCGTTTCCACCCGTAAATTGCCTAACGGTCTTTCACTCACTGTGATGCAGATTAAAACCAGCCCGGTTCTTGAAATTGCAGGTTCCTGCCGAGCGGGGCTGGCATTCAATCCTCCCGGAAAACCGGGGCTGGCAGAAGTGCATGCGCAGCTTTTAAACGGCGATTCGATTAAGATTTCGCAGGCTAAAACGACTGAAATGCAATTCATAGAGGGTCTTCCCAGACGCGACTTGATTTATTTCAATCCGGAAAAAGTTCGGCTCAACTTTAGAACCAGGGCATTCAGTGAAGATCTTGAATCACAGTTGAAATTGATTTTTCATCATTTGCTTGAACCTTCAGTCACCTCCCAGTCTCTTGAGAAAGCAAAAAAAGCGGTGGAAGAAAACGTAGTGTCTTCTGAGAAGTCGATGGAAAAGCGCCTGGAGCGGGCAATTTTACGCAATTGTTTCAGCAGCCAGTCTTCACTTGCCCCAGATGAGCCGGTGCAGATTTTGAAATCTCTTCAGACTATCACCGAGGACGATATCAATAAGTTTCACGCTCAAAGCATCCAGCCGGCAGAAACTTCACTTGTAATAGCCGGCAATATCAATCCGGACCAGGCCTACCAGGCTGTGGTGGCTGCTCTTGAAGGGCATAACTGGGGCGGTCAGCCCGGCTCCAGGCTGGATGTAAGTTTGAAACAAGTGCCCAAAAAAGTGCTTATAAATGTTGCCAGTGGTAAAGAGACTATGGTGGCACTGGGAAGAATTTATTCCGATTCACTAACAGATAACAAGATAAGTCGTCTGCTCATGGCCAATTGTCTGTTTACAGAGCACCCGCTTTATTCTGCTTCAGTAAAAAATCTTGGTAATGAATCCACTTGTAATGTACGCAAAGTTTCATCCGAAGTGTTGCCTCTGGAAAATTGCAGCATCTGGAAATTCGTCATGGCTTCACCGCATTCAGAGACCAGAAATTCGCTCAGCATCCTCAAACAGTCTATTGCCGATGCCAAATTCAGCACTCCGGACAATGCCAGAGTGGAAAAATTGAAAGAGTATCTAAATGGCGAAATCTGTCTGCGTAAGCTTGAGAATATGCACAAATTGGCAGGCGCCATGCTCGACGGCTTAACTTCAACCGGACAGGCTGATGCCTGGTGGCAAGTCAGAAAAGAAATTAGCCAGCTGCGACCGGATATTTTCAGAACATATTTGGCGCAAGAATTTGTGCCCGAATTATCCTGTCTTGTTGTGGCTGGAGACGGCAAAAGTTTGAAACAAACACGCGGTTTTAATCTTAAGTAAATTAACTATTTTCAATACATTCAGCCCTTCAGTTATTGACTCTCCGGATTCTGAATCCAGGCTAAAAAATGCATGTTTTTCAAGCTTGAAATGCAATACATATCGAACGTATTGTCAACAACGATCGGTGTTGAGCATCATCTCAATGAATTGCAAATATTATTGCCTCGATGATGAGAGGACGATCAAGTTAACTGGCGCACATAAAGCTGGGCTTCAGATAATGTAAAGAGGAAGTGCGGACCGTGCGAATTAATGTAGGTCGGTCAAAACCCCTACAGTTCAGGCTCGAGCCCCTCTTGGCAATTTCAAATTAAATGTAAATCGAGTACCTGTGAGGGTTTTGGGTTGTAGTATAGAGTTTGACTTAGTGACCGCTAGTTCGATAATATTTGCCAAGAATTACGGAGCCATACAAATATATTATGGAAAACACCGCGCAAGAAGGCATCCCCGAATTAGTTCGTGACGATGTTGCTTTCAATTCCACCTCGGCGAATCACATCCAGGGCACATATAAAGGATTGCACAGTCCTTTGTTGTCGCCGATGGCGCCAATGGATGGCGAATTGAACTATATGAATAATAAAGTCAGTCTAGGAGGTCTGGAAGACTTGTTGGAGACTAATCAAGAAGTATTAGAGACACAAAAGTCCGACGAACTGGAAGTTCTCTGGCCTGGTGTCCACCATGAACTGATATCTATACCAAACGCCAAACGCACACCCAGCTTCTATATGATGCTCGGTTTCATCGGCGGTGCTGTGGTATCGCTTGCAGTTGTAGGAGTTTATTCTCTGGCTTCAGCTAAGATTGCAGACGGCTCAGGCGCAAACGCCAAATCTATCGTGATTGCCAAAGGTGCCGTGTCCAATGCTGCACCCAAAGAAACTATGAATTCAAATACGGTAGATCCAAGTTCAGTTATCGTTCCTGTTTCAAGCACTTATGAAGTGAAAACAGGCGACACACTTGCCTCGATTGCTTTAACCAACTATAAAAAGGTTACTCCTCGTTTGATTGATGCCATTGTTGAGCACAACAAACTGAAAAGTGCTCATATGCTTGGTCTGGGTCAGAAATTGAATCTGCCGCCTTATCAAACACAAACAAGCAAACTGGCGTCAGGCACTCAAGACCGAGTGAATTAACTCGAAGAAATTGGAAGAGCACACCGTCCCAGATGTGGTAAGCACTTTAGGCATGCTTGCCCGTCATCTGCCCGGTTATGAAATGCGTTTGCCTCAAATGGCTCTGGCTAAGTCAATTGAACGTGCCTTTGACACAGGCAAAACAGGAATTTTTGAAGCCGGCACAGGCATCGGAAAATCTCTGGCTGCGCTTGTCCCTGCTGTTCTGTCGCGCAATAAAGTGGTAGTGTCGACTGCCACCATATCTTTGCAAGAACAATATATAAAAAAGGATATTCCGCTTTTGCAAAAGCTGGTGCCTTTTGAATTCAACTATGCCTTGCTCAAAGGCAGAGGAAATTACGCCGGCATCAGACGATTCAATGATTTCATTGCAGAAAATAAAAAGAGTTCGGCTATCGATGAAGATATTGTCGAATGGATCAATACAAGCGAAACAGGCGACATAAGCGAGCTTGATTTTATGCCGGCAAGTGAAATCTGGCAGGAAATAAACTCTGACGCCGATGACTGTTTGAAACAAAGATGTCCCAATTTCAAAGAATGCTTTTATTTTGGTGCAAAAGAACAAGCCGAACATGCCGATATTCTTGTAGTCAACCACAATCTGCTTCTTGTTGATGCAGCCTCAGGCGGCAATGTTTTGCCTAAATATGATT
>CAZEQP010000226.1:0-5817 GCA_964514345.1 uncultured Candidatus Obscuribacterales bacterium | reverse complement strand
TGCCGTGACGCAGATTAGGAATCAACGTTTGCATCTGCCGCGTGTCCTGACCATTCTTCGGCTGAACACCAAAGATATAATTTTCCCACCAGGGACCAGCCGACCAGTAAGTGTATCCTTTCCAAACATCGGAGTTATCGTGCATGTATTGAAGCATGGCACTTAAGCTGGCTCGCGCACCAGGATCTACTGACACACCAATTTCAGAAAGAAAGGCTTTACGATGGTGAGTGCGGCACCAGTTTGTAAAACTGCTTAAGGTCGCAACCGCATTAGCCGGACTGAGATAATCAGTGTGCTGCCCCGACCCATCGTAATCCAGATACTGGTGCACATCATACGAATAATTATTCAAAGGATCAGTAACATTGACCATGACGCTGGCATTTACATCCACAAAGTCTTTGGGATGTCCCCAGTATGTCGAGGGCACCAGAATATGCCCGGTGGCACCAGTGGCACGAATGGCATTAATAGACGCTTGAGCTGACGCCAGCCAGGTTTGCGCCGTCATGCCACCATTTACAGGTTCGTTCATGATACCGTACATTACTTTAGGATTATTCTTATAATGATTGGCAATCTGAGTCCAGAAATTTGCCAGTGTCGAGTTGGGCAATCCACCGGGCACACCGACTGTTTGTCCATAATAAGCACCATAATTATGTGCATCAAGTATGGTGACAAGTCCTTTGGCGGTGGCACGATTGACTACCGCATCCATGCGTGCCAGTTCAGTAGCATTGAGGGGACCATTTGCAGACAGCTGCATACGCTCCCACCTGAACGGCACGCGAATGATATTCATTCCTTTGGATGCGAAATAGTCAACGTCCTGATCTCGGGGATAAATGTATTGCACCATGAATGTACCGGGCAAAGTGTGCTCACCCCATTCTGCGCCGGATATATTGACTCCTTCATATTCCATGGCGGCATGCGCCGGACACATGCCTAGTAAAAGTGTGAATGCCAGTCCGGAAAGGACATGAGTGATTCTATTTTTAGACACAAAAGTATTAGACGCCATAACACAAACCCTCCAGGATTGGGACCACGAGTGCTGTGTTGAACGCGCTTTGAAGAAGTAAGTTGACCATCACAACTCACTCAATCATTACTTGATTATTCAGAATGTCCGCAGAAAATGTTTTGCCTACCCTCATCATATTTGTTGCGGTGTGTTTAGCAAATCCCTTGAGTGAGGGAAATTACCGACAACTCGAAAACCGCAGGAGTTAATCTGCAGGCAATTATGGCTATTTGCGGGCGTTTAGCGATTCATTCTGCCCGCCGGAATACCTATATATAGGTATTGCTCGAGGTTGGATCTATACGTATACAGTGTTACTGATGTGCTCCGGTGAGTTAGGAGGTACATCTGGGGGATTAACTACGGAATGCCATAGTCCATCAGTTAAGTTATATCCAAAGGTCTAGGCACTCTCTTCCGCAAGCTTGAGGAGGCGCTGGCTGTAGTGATCGGCGGCTTGGTAGTTCTTCTTTGATAGTTCAAGTTCGATAAGTCGAAGGAGATTGATTGAAATAGTTTCTTTGTCACCACTCTTAATGGCTTTTCTCCATCGAGCAGATAACCGCCGCAAAAGCATTCGTTTTATCGGAAATAAAAGGCAAATTTGGACAAATGCAAAGATCAAATACGATGCACTAAGTATTATCCATGGACTATGTCGGAGTGCTGTATCCGTCTTTCTCAGTTTTTGGGCAACTTTATAGTCTTTGGACAAGTCATCGAAATTTTTGATAAGAGCCTCATTTCCAGTATCTTTCGCAAGACTAGCAAGCCAACTAATTGGAATGCATCGAAGATTGCGGTCAGTAAGCATCCTATTCTTTAACTCAATCAAAGTATCGATGCATTTTTCTTTTTCATTCATGGATAACTGAAGCCAAGCTACGCAATACATCGGATAAATTGCTTCTCTTTTATCGTTCATTTGTTCACTTACATTAAGCGCTGTCTCCATATAATGAAGTGCTTTGGCTTTATCATTGCCTGACTCGTAAAACTGAGATAAAGCAGTTAATCTATAAATGTTTTGAGGACTCTGTATGCCGTATTCTTTTAGAATGATTTCTTCAAAGCGGTAATCATCTGGCTTTACACCGTAAAATTCTTGTCGCAAATGAGATGACTCAGCTAAAAAGGATGAGTCTTCAGCACAGCGACCAATTTTAAAGCTCCTTTCTGCAGCTTGAAAGTCACCAACCAGATCGAACATGTATGCTGTGCATTCAAAACAACTATTGACTGTTCTGGGAGCAATCACGGCCATTGAAAATATAACGATAGAAGAAAACAAACAGAGGTTGATTGCAACAATTTTCGCAAGCCATGAGAAATTTCTGATCAAGATATTGCTCTGAATAGTTAGCCAATCGTCTTTGCTGCGAATCGGCTTCTGCCAGTCGTATTTTAAGCATTGAATGAATAAAACAACTAATCCTAGTGAAGCAAATAAGTACATACATGACAACAAATATATCCCTGGAAACAGAGCGTATCTCAATGCTCTAAATAATTCTACTAACCCAACTGAAGCAAACTGAATGCTCGATAGTAGGATATGAAATACTAAAAGTACTTTCAAAATTGTCCAAGAAATTCGCATTACCCGCACTTCCTCATCTGCACATGCCTGAGTTTCGGGCGACTAACACGTTTTACTTTGTGTGTGCACTCATTTTCTGGAATGGTGTCAGAATCCTTTTTGAACATTTCCATAAGTAGATGATTCTTCAACTTTTTCAACAAAATCGCAGCAGGCACCGCCAGGACCACCACATACGGAAATGTGTTTTGCACCAATTGCAGTGCATTCAGTTCGGAGGCATCCAGTCCGGTAGAGTGACCTGAATTTATAACGCAAATGACCTGCCACCACAGAAACACTTGCAGGATTGAAATTAAAGCCGAAAGACCAACCTTCACTTTTGGATTCGCCTTAATAGCCTTGGTCCAAAATTCCACTGCCGGTCCGGACCGGAAAAAGATTAAAACGCCAAATGAAGCGGCAAAATAACCCAGAGCAAGTAACAGGCTGGGAAGATCGGCGCTTTTGCCTGCCCAGTGCATAGGCATCAGCCAGGTCGTTAGTCGTTCAGCCAGAATATCGAGCCCAATCGTGGCAAACATAGCGGCGAACAGATATCGGTAAATTGTAAAAATCACCAGGGCGGTCCCCTCACAGAATGGATACCTTATTAATAAGGAAAATCGGGGCTCTGGGCATCCGTGGAAATCCCACCCGGCCGGGTCAAGCGGTGGATTTAATGTTCAAATAGCGGTCAAAAACATATCGAACGAGGCATGAAATTCCCCAAAAGGCTGCTATTTGCTGAGTTTTTTAGTAAAATCTACTAGGTTACATTCGGGGTGAGAGGCGTGCGTTCAGCAATTCGCAGTAAAGAATTCGAAAATCTGTCCAAATATTCAATTTTCGATATCGAGATTGATGCCAGCCCGTCAACGGTCTGGGGATTACTGACCAATTATGAAAAGGTCCCTGAAGTTTTCGGTTTCATCACCAAAGTAAAACGGGTGAGACAAACCGGACCAATACTGTTGCTTGAGCAAGAAGTTCAACCGTTACCGCCTGTTCCGCCTATCAAGTATGCGGTGGAAGTGACCGAGCAGAAAGACGAAAAACTTTCCTGGGAATCGCGCACTTTGTACGTCAAAGTGAACAAAGGCTTTTTCAAACTGCAAGCGCTTGAAGGCGGCAAGAAAACTCATGTCACTTTTGCCAGCTGGGCGGAAGCTGCCATTCTTGTGCCGAACTTTGTAGTCAAATTGCAGCAAAAAATCATTATGCCCAAAGTGCTACAGATTTTGAAAGAGCACGCCGAAAAATGACACTGAAAAGAATATGCAGTCTTTTACTGTTGCTCTTTTTTAGTGTAACGACACCAAAAGTATTTGCTCTGGACAAGCCTGATTGTTTGAAAACTTTGAGCATGGCCTCTCGCTTTGAAGATTCGCGTATTGGCGAAGGCGGCGAGCCCAGCAAAATGTATAAGGCTTATCAGGAAGCTTTCAACAAATCGGACAAAATAAGCAAAGCCGATTTTGTCTGGCTTTTGCAAAATGGTACACCGGCAGGCAAGATTTATGCTGCCATGCTTTTGAAAGGCACAGGCAAAGCCAGTGACGCTGAAAGTTTCGGCAAACTGGTGAATGATAAAAGCGAAGTATCTTTGATGTCCGGGTGCGAAATCGTGATGGAGCGCGTAAATTCTGTCGCTCAGAGCTTTATCAAATCAGGCGAGTGCCTTGGTATAAAGATGCTGACTAAAAAGAACCGCTAGGCTACCAACCGACCATGAAAGTTTCAAGATTTGTTGGATGACCTACTAGTTTTATATCGAATTTTAAGGAAGGCTCTACTTTGGTGCTAGCATTATGCAGACGAAACGATAGCTGCCAACCGGCGTCACAAATCATATCCAGAGTTGTGCTGCTAGTTGCAAATTCAATTTTTCGAAAATCTATCTCAACAATTCGCGTTGGAAGCTTTAGTTTTTCCAGTTTAATCTCTGGTTGAACACTTTGAACTGGGAGATTCAAGGTTCCATTGAAATTAAAGACTTGAATTTTAGTTTTGCCTTTTAGTTTTACTACTTTGTAGAAGTCGTTTACTCCAATTAGGTAAGACACTAATCTTGGTGCTACTATTCCCGGGTTTGTTTTATCTAGTCTCAAGATCTCGGACTTAAATGCTTTAAGAATCGGAAGATAAATTTCTTTGTCTTTCTCTTTCAATTCTGACCACAACCGACCAGCTGATTTATATGCGTTCAAGATTGAAAATACAGGTTCTATCGATTCGAAATAAACAGAGGCGCAAGGGATGTTAAACCATTTTGTTCCAAAATCTATCTGATTGGATAAACGCGAATGTTTTAACGCCTCATGATGATGTTTGGCAGAGATTCCAATTTCCCAGTCAAGTTCAGGACAAGTGATTAAAATGTCACGAACATCACCAGAAATTCCGGCCTTGTCCGTTTGCAATGAAATACTAATTGCTGCTTTTCCTTGTTGAGCTTTCAGCAACTTTGGCTCGAACTTGATTAGCTGCGAAGAAGCTGCAGCTCCGGCTAATAAGTTCTCTCTTTGACGTTCCTTTGTTTGAATTTCGTAGTCTTTGCGCGCAGACATTACTGGCAGATCTTCTACAATTCTGCAATAAGGTTCGGAAATGCAATTCTGTAGAGCTTTTAGCATAGCGTATTCAAAAGCTTTACCACTTTGCTTCTGTATTCCTTTGGTGGGTATAAACTTTTTTTTCACGTCATTCACATAATCACTAGATATTCATTCAATAGCTGCTGGGATAATTCACAGTTGCTATGTGCCGCCAAAACGTTATCATTAGTATATGAGAAATAACATTGAATCAGCTTCCGCTGTAAAACTTTCTGCCTCTCCAAATTTAAGCACTGTCAAGGCCCGTTTTCGCTCGCCCTTGCGCTATCCGGGCGGCAAACAAAAAGCTATTGAGCAAATATCCAAAATTTTGCCGAAACAGGCAAGAGAGTACAGAGAACCAATGGTTGGTGGCGGCAGTGTTTATTTCCATGCCAGAACCAATTCTTTTGCTAAGAAATACTGGATAAACGACAAGTTCACAGAATTAGTCTCATTCTGGAAGTCAGTTCAAAATGAAAAGACTTGTTTGCAGTTGTTAGCTGAACTTGAAGAGTTACGATCAAGCTTTAATTCAGCGGAAGAAATTAAAGATTATTTTTTGTCTGCCAGAAAAGAAGAATCGCATGATCAATATCGCCAGGCTT
>CAZEQP010000225.1:0-5817 GCA_964514345.1 uncultured Candidatus Obscuribacterales bacterium | reverse complement strand
GAGTGAATCCGTTGCCGAATGCGCCGCCCTGGAATTTCAGGATGCCCACCATCGTGGAGACGATGTTGGTTGAGGCGTTTGCGGCTGCCTGCTCGCCCAACGCAGCGTATCCGTCGTTGGACTTTTCGGCGGTGATGAGATAGTTGTGGCGCCAGCCGTAGCCGATTTGGGTGAATTCGTTGCGCCACCTGCTGTCGAAATAGCGAGTGAAATTCAGGCTTTCCGGATAGGGACCGGAGCCGATCGAAAAGTCGGTGTGACGGTGCTTGAAGTGGCCTGTGAAGCCGTCGACGATATTGTCGAGTTCGACGCCGCCGTACTTCTCTGTCTGGCGCTGGTTCTTGGCGCTCTGGTTGATCATGTCGATCGGTGCCTGGATGGTGTCGCCGGCGCCACCGTTCAGGTAGCCGTTGATGATACCGACTGTGCCACCATACTGTCCAACGGCAAAGAAGCCGAAGCCGTTGTAACTGTTCTGGACGGTTGCACCGTCTTCGTGGATGACGATGTTCCAGCCCCAGTTGATGTACCAGTTTTCGATGTTATCCAGGACGCCTGAGTCCCAGTTGACCAGATTCGGTCGCACATCGGTTGACCAGTTGCTTGAGGTGGCGTGGTAGATCTTCTGTCCGGCAGCGTTTGCCGTGCTGATAATGGTGTCGGAGCTGACGCCGCCGATATTGGGAATCTGGCTTATCGAGCCTGCTTCAAAACCGACGCCGCGCAAAGCGAGCATGGTGTCTGTTGCGTAGATGCGGCTGTAATCGTTATCGAGAGCCGACGAGCTCCACATGATGCCGCCCAGGTCGGTGAAAGGCGAGTCGTAGTGACCGACCATGCCGACCTGGTGGTGCAGAACCGAGACGCACTTGTTCATGCGCCCGATCATGCTTGCCGAGATAGACTTGTTGGCGGCCCAGGTGTGCCAGAGGACGCTCAAAGATTCGCAGACGACTTCTTCGTCGGTGTCGGTGCCGCCTGCCTGGATATTGTCGAGCAAGCGCTGCTGGTGGTAATAAGCCATCTCCTTGGTGGTGTTGCCCCAGGAGTTGGCGATGAGATAGGGCTTGCCGGCCCAGACGGTCTGCCAGAAGCTCTGGTCCGCCCAGGTGTAGCCGTAAGGGTGCTCGATGGTCAGAAGCGCCGAGTTCCAGGTGCCGGTGCCTTGCGGGTCGCTGGTACCCAGAAGGACGCCGTCAAGACGCAGCTCGCCTTCGTTTGAGCCGTTGAAGGTCAGGCTGAGCCGCTTGCCGATGATGTCTTCCGAATAGAAGCTTTCAGAAATGGTGTCGTAAAGGACGGAGAAAACAGTCTTGTAAGCGTTAGGAACAGCCGACCATTCGGTCGGTGTGGTGCCGGGCTTCATGCCTGGGAGGCTGGTGTTGCGCAGCACGCTTGTGACCGGGTCGATTTTGCGGCCGCCGATGATATCGTCGACGGTGGCATCCGGCTTGTTGGTCGCGATCCAGGTACGGAGGTTGTCCGACATGGTGTTGAGCTGGGCTTCCAGGTTGGCGGTGTTGATGTCCTGAACATAGTCGGCAGTGACAGTGGCGCCGTCGAAGCAATCAGTATCGAATGCAGTATCATCCCATTCGGTGACTGTTTCGAGATCGATGCCCGCTGTGACCGTATAGGTCTTGCGCGACGGGTCGAACATATAGTTGGTGCCGCCGATATTGCACTTCACCCAGACGTGGCTGAGAATGACGTAATAAGTGGAAGTTCCCGCATCCCATTCCACATCGGAGGGGATGCCGCCGTTGGCCAGCAAGTTGCGTGAAGCCCAGGCGTCGGTGGGCTCGGTGCCGAGCCAGGCACCGGCATCTGCCGCCGTAATGCGCAGCTCGCCGAACATCAGCTTGGCTGTATAGCCGGCTTCAGTAAGCAGTGCCACCATCAAAGCAGACTGGTCGAATGAGTTCCCCTGTCGGTCAAGAAGTGCGCCTAGAGCGCCTTTTTGACTACCGAACGTGGGCAGAAATTCGATTTCGCTGGCTACGAATTGATAGATCTTGTCGGCGTCGTCGCTGAGAGCCTCAGCAAGAGCCTCGATATCGAAGATTGGCGGAAATGAGTCGGTGGGTGAAGCGAGCAGTGCATGTGCACCTCGCGGCTTCTTGGGGTCGAAAACTTTGCCCGGCAGTTTGCGGGCTTCGATCATGCGTTTGGCGTCTGCGTGCTTGAGCTGCTTGGAGCGTCCTTGCACGGGAGTATTGCCCGGGGCGATCGGTCTGCCTGCCGGGAAAGTGGGGTTCTTAAGCATTATGTTCCTTTCGGATGGGTTGATTTACTGTGTTTCGGTTGAGGCTAGAATCAGCAAGTGCCGGAGCAGGAAACGACGACGGAGGTTCTGTTCCCCATCGTGTCGTAGTTGTAGGTCACTGACGAGCCGTTCGAGGTGAAAGTGATGGACGTCAGGCGTCCAAGGTTGTCGTAGGTGTAGTCGACCGTGTTCATCGGTCTTTCCTTTCGTTCTGGTTGATGTTGTTTTTGTCGGGGTTATGGTCTGACTTTGAAAAATCCAAGCAGCATCAGCACCTTCTCTAAGAGGGGCATGATGAGCGTGGAGAAAATAAGGGCAAGGGAGCCGTACAGGGGACGATACCACTCGAATGTGAGTGCAAAGGGTCCACCCAGGGCAAATCCCCAAACCGCAAATGAAATGATGCTTGCCACGACGTGGAAGCGCTTGGAGCAGTCTTTGTTGTCCTGAATAGAATCAGGAACAAACCAGACGTACAAAGGAGCAAGAACAAGGCAAACGGCGAAGACTGCCCACGACAAGTAAAGGAGGTGGACAGGATCTTCAGCTATCATCCCTGTGGCTGCGGTGTATGCCGCAATAATGGGTGCAGGAATATAGCGAATGAGCTTACTAAGATATTGCTCCGTGCCCGATGGCACTGGAGCTGGAGGGGGCGGTGGCACCGGATCTTGGATAGATCCGGACTTCTTATGCTCTGCCATGGCTTACTCCGATTTCCAGAGAAGCTTGTCTAAAGCGGCAGAGTCACCGGCAAACCAGTTGAGGTCGACGAGATCATCGCTGATACCATCGACGCGGCCGGTTTCAGAATATTGCCAGAAAGTCCAGCCAGGACCTGACTTCCAGGGCTCGGGGACGCGAGGATTGGCGGCACGTGTATAGTGCGCCACCCAGAGAATATAGTTCGCCAGGAACTTGTCGCTGTTTAAAATATCTCCAGCAAAAGAGCTGGAAAGGTATATAATAGGCTTTACGTTGAGTGCATCTTCGACACCGTCGAGCCAGGCTCGCACGATGTTGAGACGCTGTCTCAGAGAGAGGCTGCGCCATGATTCTGGCACTTCAAGGTCGAGCACCGGAGGCAATTCGCCGTCCTGCATCGCACCGACCATAGAAACAAGGTTGGTGATCTGCCTGGAGACTGGTGCGTGCGGCCTGAAAAAGTGGTAGCCGCCTGAGGGTATGCCGTTCGCCGCGCATTGAGCGCGATTGAACTTATACCGTTTATCTTTAAAAGTGGAGGCTTCCGATGCCTTCAAAAAAGCATACAGAACTCCTGCATTCCGCACGGAGAGCCAGTCTATGAGCCCTTCGTGGTGCGCTACGTCTATTCCGAAAAGACGCGTTTCCGCTGTCTTCTTTTTGTTTGACATAAGGTTTATTTCCTTAGTTGTTTCGTAATGTGTTTGACTTGATTTTGTAAAAGCCTTCAATGGAGAAAACGCAGCCATGGCTGCCCGAAATGCACCCGCAAATTCAACGAGGATGCACTTGGGGCAACCGTTTCGAGACTTGGGCCCAGTTCTGATCAGATTAGGGCAATCATCGATTTTAGGTAATGAATTCCAGAATTTTTTCTTGCCAAAGGTGGCGCAGCTCGCTGAGGCAGTTCTCCGTAACCAAGTAACCATAAGTTTATGCGCGATCAAGTATGTGCTTATAAACTAAGCCGAAATAAATGCAGTAGGTTGTGGGAATGCTTGGTAGGCGCGTTTGCGATGCCGGGGATTCCTTGAAAATTGATGCCGAGTTGAAGCCGCAAACTTACGCAAGTGAAGATGCACAAGGCAAGTCTATCGGCGGAAATAATTTTCATCTAAAAATGAAGGAAATATGAAACCGGACGGTTCAGGCGATGCGCTAGCCACGCCACTCTACGTTGTCATTTCCTACTTTGGTGTGATTAAATGCTGAGACCAGAGTGGCGGAAAACAGTGAATATTTGCAGGATTTTCATGTCAACAAAAATTTTGATAACAAGATCCGATCGATGAGATCTCAAGTTGTCAACTCACACTTTCGGGTGATAACCAAATACGGTGCGGAATCAATTGTTGAAATTTATTGCGCGGTTAGTGCGTGTTCTGTCAGTCTTGAAGTTTTTTTACTTAATATTGGTAAATGTATAAAAATAAAAAGTAATAAAATGGCATTACCAAAAGACGGACAAACTTATCCACTCAATCCATATTTTCAATCACTTTATCTCTGGTGCGGTGAGAAGTTCCGCGGAACAAAGCAACTATTTCATCGTGCTGATTGGTGACTTTCACATCATAAACACCGGTGCGTCCTGATTTTTGCACCACAGCCGTTGCAGTCAGCAAGTCATTTTCGTATGCCGGTGCCAGAAAATTGATCTGACAATTCAAAGCCACCGTTTTATGATTTTCTGAATTGCAGGCGTATGCAAATGCAGTGTCGGCCAGGCTGAAAGTGATACCGCCATGACAAATGGCAAGACCGTTGAGCATGTCTTTTTGCACTTTCATTTCCAGTTTGGCGAAGTCACGATCTACATCGACAATTTTAATCCCCAGCGAATTGGCGGCGTAGTCCAGACCGTTCATTTGCTCAGCTACATTTTTTGCCAGTGCTTTTGCTTTTTCATGCGCGGTCATATAACTGATTCGTCCTTACAAGAGGGGTCGTTTTTTGCGCACGGTTGTTTTGTTCGCGCTTGTTTGTACTGCATAGATGCTTGCCGCTGGTTTCAAATCGGAAGGGATTTCAAAATCAGATTTGGAAACTAATACTGGTTTGCATTGGGAAGTGACGAGCATTGTATTTAAGTTCCCCCGCAAGTCGATGTATTGAAACTTGAGTGGTAAGGAGCCTTTATTTGGGACGCAGTGAAACTGGCTCAACAAGGCTGAAGCGTGAGCGGGTGCAGTGATGTTTTTGGCGGTGATGAATTTTGCGCTTTTGATAAATGCCGAGTCGGCGCAATCGTTGTTTTGATCTTTCAGTTGCTTATCGGTAAAGCTCTGGGGAGTGACATATGAGTCGGCAGGCAAACCTGCTATTTGCTCACTTTTGGCTTGCACCATGGGAAGTTTGGACCAGGGCAGTCCTGTCACTCTGAAAGTTTCGGGTGGCAGATACCCGGAAAAAGTTTTAATTGAAGAAGTAAAAGAACTTTTGGTGCGTGGATTGTAAGTGACGATTTTCCACTCAGGGGGCGAACTTATTGTGACGGTGCCTGTTTTTGCCGCCACTATTTTTATTCCGATTGGTGAGATGGTTACGTCCAGGTCGCCCAGGATGCCGCTTGTCTGGTAGAGGTAAATGCCTTTGTCTTGTGTGTTTGCCGATGCTTCCGCCCGAATACAAGCAGCAAAAGATGTGGCAAGGACTGTAGGCAGAAATATTTGAAGGAACCTGTTCATAGCACTGAAATGACGCCGCATAAAACGAAGATGCCACGAATGACTGTGGTCTAAGCGTTAAGATAACTTTCAATATACTAAAACGTATAATAAAAGCCGAATAAAAAGTAAGTATTCGGTGAACACCGCATGTGATAAGGGAGATCTAACTTTTTTGAG
>CAZEQP010000224.1:0-5821 GCA_964514345.1 uncultured Candidatus Obscuribacterales bacterium | reverse complement strand
GCGGATGTTTTTGGCCGGGTTTATGTGATTTTCTGGTAGAAATCCCCACTCAATTGCATACCGAAACATTACTCGAATTTGCTGGGTTACTCGATTTGCCGTGGTGATGGCGCCCTTTTTTGAAATTTGCTTATGTATGCTTTCGATATCGCCTCTAGTGACAAGAGACAAAGGCGTATTCCAGAGAGGTTTTAAATAGATCATTCGTTGCTGGTCATACTTCCATGATTTTTTCCATTCTTTGGCGTGGCGGGTTATAAATACTTTGCTGAATTCGCCCAGGGTGTACATTTTCTTTTTCTTGCCCGAATGCTCATTTAAAACTCTTTCGATGATCGTACTTGGATCATTCTCGCTCAAAGCGATAGATGGGTCTACGCCGCTTTTAGCTAGCGTTCTCATTCTTTTGGCAAGTAGTCGCGCTTGCAAGATAGTCATTGATTCTGTTGAACTAATCGTTATCCAGAACATTTTGGACTTTCCACCGCATTTGAATACATACACTGTCGTACCGTTCCGATTTTGGCGAATGCCCAAACCTTTAGCAGCAGGATCCCATTCATACAAAACCTTGCCGGTCGTTTCCTTCTGAAAAAATGTCATTCCGCAATACCTCTGGAGATATTTCGTTCAAAGCTGTCTCGAACAAGGGAGTATCTAAAGTATTGCCAGTTCTTTTCATCCCGGTATTTATAAATCAAGCCGCGTTCTATCATTTCATTGAGTATGCGCTCCAGTTCAAAGGCGTTGATTACCACCGGTCTGGACCCAATTCTCTTATACATCTCCTTTTTGGTAGAATGCCCCTGTCGAAGTGTTATTAGAATTTTTCCTTCGATAATTACCTGATCACTAGCCGACATAGTTATGTTTGCGTTCTTCGGTTTCTCTATATCGTTTCGAGCACCGGTGCCAGAACCATATTCAAGAATTTGAATCGTGGAAATATGATCGCTCTCAGGCAGCGCAGCCAGCTTGCTCCAATTCTTGGCCATTTTGCTTGCAGCATTTCGAACTGGCTCAAGATTCAATCGAGCATAAATTGCTGTCGAGCGTTGGTCTTTATGCCCCAAGAACTGTCCGATGATGTAGGCTGATTCGCCTTGGATTGCTAGGTAGCTTCCGGCGGTTCGGCGTAAATCATGAAAGCGTAAATTGCTTATTCCAGCTCTTTGTAATACGCGTTTAAAAGGTTTGACCGGGTCAACCATGTGATCCTTGCCCCAACGTCCTGGAAACACCCAGTCTGAAAACGATTTTGATTTTCTAGCGGAAAGTATTTCCAATGCCTCTGGAACAAGAGGAGTATATTGAATATCGCCGTTTTTATTTTCAAATCTCCAAGTACCAAGGGAAAAATCAATTTCATCCCAACGCATTGCAAGCACTCTACCTTTTCGTGCCCCGGTTAAAAGTGCAATAGAAAAGAGGTCTTTGAATATTTGTGGCTCAGATTGCAATGCGAGCATGAAACGTACTAGCTCTGCTGGCTGGAGGAATCTATCTCTAGCGCGTGGGCTTTTCTTTTCGATGCCCTTGCAGGGGTTAACGCAAGTCACATAGCCTCGTTTAATGCCCCAGTTTATGACTGCGCTCATGATATTAACCGCGCGTGTCGCCGATGAAAAGGATGTCAGATTATATTCATCCACCCAATCCTGAACCGTAAAACGGGATATATCGGTTACTTTCGTATCTTTCCAGCGCTGCCCATGAGTCTGCCAAAAATAGACATCGTTTTTGATATTGCGACAATATATTTTAGTGTGGCGCTCGTGATAGCGCTCGAACAGTTCACCAAATGTGATGCAATGGCTACTGTCTACACAACTTGATTCGATTTTTTGTTTGATATCTAGGAGAACTTGCTCAATACTATTTAACTGCATGGTCCCGCCTCTTTTTACTATTGTTCTGAAATGATTGTCAGTAGTTTTTCATAAGCAGATTCAAGCAGCCGTCCATGTTCCTCATGCTGCTTGATAGCCTGTTTTAAGAGCTCTAAAATTTGGGCAAGCTCTGCCCTGTTAAAATGGTCATTAGCCATAGTCAACCTCCGCGTTGATTCTGGTCAGACCGTCTTCAGTGTTGACGCACTTTAGGCGGTCGCTTTATGTATATTTTGAATATACCCTAGAGTTATTTTGTTGAACAGTCCTTTTTCCCCGGAACATTCCGTAAAAAAGAGAGTTTGTCCCGAAAAGGATATCTTTTCTGGTACAACAGAAACATTCATAGACGCGCTGTTTGAGATGGTTTTCTGATGTTCAAAACTTTCCGCTTTTTGTTGGAAAATAAAATTTGCAACAGGATAGGTACACTAAAGTGCAATAAAAAACAATAAGCCCCCACTGATGCAACGGAAGCGAAGGCTTATTGTTTTTTCTCTCCCGTTTCCGAGCCGCCTGTAGTGAGGCACCGGCACCGGGAGATTTTGCCCTAATAGGGAAAGGGCAAACCTTTACTCGGCTCCAAGCCTGGACAAACTCATGTCATATTCCAGAGGCGGTCTTTCTGGTTCTTTTCCAAAGGTATGAACCGGATTAGATTCAACAGTAACCGGATCAGGAACCGGTGCAGGCGCTTCCACATTCGTTACTGGCGCTTCAACCTTCGGCTGCAAGTGCAACGCTCTGGCCGGGCTTTCCGTATCGTTTACGTGTTTGAAAATTCTGGGATAGCATGACTCGTTTGGACAATAAAAATATTCATCGTCTTTGGCGTAGTCTACCGGGTGTTTTGCATTGATCATAAACTCGATTTCGTGCATATCTATGACTAATTCGCCTTTTGTCTTCTCAAATATCATTTCTTCGCGGCTATATCTAAAATTTGCAAGACAAATCAACGGCGGTATTTCCGGACGTTCTGTTTTCGTAGGGTCAAATTTGAAATAACAGCCAGGGCAACAGATTGTATTGACCTGGTTGGCAGGGGCAACAGGTTGACCGCTTCTAAGTAAAAACTGAACCAATTCAAAGTCGTTTTCTATGATCGTTCCGGCAACCAGAGAGATAGGAAATCCTCTGAAACTAATATTTCGATCCATGAGAACACGAACCGCTTCAACGTCTTTAAATTCAAACGTATCTACAGGGGGCTGCAAATCTTTCATGATCAACCCATACAAAGCGTTTTCCAATGATGTGAAAACATCACCAGGGATGGTGAAGTCCGCCACATTGATCAGTCGCCATTCTTGGTTCAGATATCGCACTTCGCGCTTGTGTCTTGATGAAACAGTCGGCACTAACTCTGGGGCTGTTAAAACATGCAGCCTCTGTAACCGTGTTAAAACTTCATCGACTTCTTTTCGGGTTCGTTTACCGAAAACCGCTTTATGCAGTTGATTCACGGATATTGCATTGTCGTCGTCGTGGTTATCGAAACACCAAGAATAAGCCGCCAGGGTATCTTTCACGATCTTGGCAAAGTCGGTCTTTCTGATTTTTTCTGCGATCTCCGGTGAAGGATGATAGATGTGTTTCATTTATTTCTTCCTCAAAGCTTTTATGAGTGCTTGCGCGCGGCGTTCCACTTCAGAATCAGAAAGTTTTTCACCGTCTTGCAGAACAGGCAGTTTTGCCATTTCCTCTGCCCTGCGCGCAATACTAGCGTCGCGAGTGTCTTTTCTTAGCTTGGCCAAAAACTCTCTTTCGTGTTGAGCAAATTCTTCTTTGGACATTTTTGAAAAGTCCGGTTTTTGTTGTTCCTGGTTGTCCGTCATTGTTTTACCTTTCTGTCTAAGTTTTGGAGGGCCAAGACTAGGCTTTCCTTGAGCGATTCTTTGGATTGTTCTGCCGAAGGCATCCAGTCAGGTTTTACAACAACAACCTGCCGTCCATCATGGGGAACACTTTGAACACTTGAAACGACACCTAAATTTCTAAGGACTTTTATTGCGTCCTTACGATCAGGATTCCAAACAATAAAGGCATATTCTTGTCCCGGATCAAAGTTAAGTGCTTGTTCCCAAATAGAAACAGTAGATTCGTACATTTTTTCTCCTTCGATGATCGGCAACACACGTTGCTAATTTAGCAACATGCGTTGCCTGTGAAAAAAAAATATACAACGCTTTGATGCCGTTGCAATAATTCCTAGTAAGTAATCATCATGTGACAGTATCAAGGTCTTAGATGATTTTGGTATCATCATGTAACAGTATCAAGTTTGTCGTTTTTGCAACTCGCCGGAAAGTCTTTCAACTTCTGACTTTAATCGCTTTATTTCGTAGTCCTTTGCCGAAGACTCAGGTTCAATTCCAAGAACCTCATAAGCTTCAATCGCCAATAAGCAATCCTGCTTATGCGTTGGTTTTCCATCTGAACAAAGAATCGCGATTCCGCACGATTCGCAGTCTTGATTGCCTTTGAAAATTGATAAGACTGCATTATTGTTTGCGTCCCACATCCCAGAGCAAAGCGCAATCGTTGCCTGAAGTGGCGACCAGAATTCCTTTGTTTTCTTTATGCCCGATCTCTGAGAATCGGGTAGGCACGAATCATCCCCTTTCCAGGCTTTGTACCAAGTAGATTTCCCTCGAACCATTTCTTGAACCCTCTGAAGTTATGCGGTGAATGTAGCAATCAGAGTTACCCGAGAAATTTTTCTCGCGCGCCCGAACAGGTTCTTTAATATCTAAATTTATGTTTGCCACTAAGTGCGATATTGAATACAAACCCCTCGCAGAAGACAGCAGATATTTTGTCGATACTCAGGGAAACGTATACAGTTCTGCACTTTGGGGCAGGCTTAATTGTTCCGGCAAAAGAAAGCCTCATGCTGGTCAATATAGAAAACTCAAAGCGGTTCCGAACAAAGACAATTTATTAGTTGTCGGTATCGGAACAAAAACCAGATTCGTTCATGATCTGGTGCTTTCTACTTTTCACGGGGAGAAGCCGGCAGGGAGTGAGGTTGAATTCATTGATGAAAACCCCGCAAATGTCAGACTGAATAATCTCAGATACACAAATGCTGCCATTCGCAAGCTTGAGAAAATTGGCTACACTTTAGAGCATGTCAGGAAGGTTCCCGGCTTTGATGATTACTGGGCCTCAATTCACGGTGAGGCAATCAGCACGAAATACAAGGAAGCCCGAATACTGAAAACCCTTCCAAATCCCTTTGGGTATCTGCGTGTTTCATTGAGAGGGAAACTTTACTACCTGCATCGGGTTGTTGCTCTGGCTTGGCTGGGAGAACCGCCTAACGCAGATTCTCAGGTAAGACATTTTCCGAGTCGAAATAAAGCGGATTGCCGACCCTGTAATCTCAGGTATGGCGATCACTGGGAAAATCAGATGGACAAAGTTTTACAGGGGTCATGCAAGCTCTCTCCTGATGAAATTACACAGATTCGCGCCCTGCTCGTTGCCGGAGTCAGTCAGACGACTTTGGCAAAACAGTTCAAAATCAGCAGGTCGATGATCGGGCATATCGCCACAGGCACATGCTGGCCTTCAATTGGTATGACACCCGAATTTTTGAAATGGTTGGATGACTGGAAAACTGATTCCAAGTATCTATAAATAATGTATGGCAAAATCACCGTTCGCAACTGCTTACATAGTGCTTACACGGTCCTAACTTGGCTGCCCCTTTAATGAGTCTAAAAAGTCTCGAAAGGCTTACTATCTGAGCTTTTGGGTCATCCGGGATTCGAACCCAGAACCAATTGCTTAAGAGGCAACTGCTCTACCGTTGAGCTAATGACCCTCAACGTCAAACTATTATAGCGCGCTCGGTTGGACTCGAACCAACGACCGTCCGCTTAGAAGGCGGATGCTCTATCCACTGAGCTACGAGCGCACGCAAG
>CAZEQP010000223.1:0-5825 GCA_964514345.1 uncultured Candidatus Obscuribacterales bacterium | reverse complement strand
ATAGTGGCGTTCCAGATGCACCAGAAACTGGGTGTGCCGTTAGACGCCGCCGACTTGAAACGATTTGAAGTAGTGAAAAAACTGGCACTTGCCCGTCTCAAAGACTATCAACATTCAGACGGCGCCTGGGGCTGGTGGAAAGAAGACACAAGCGACGTGTCTCTGACTTGTTATGTGCTTGAAGCACTGAAACTTATGCGCGACTCAGGCAATTTGTCTGACGCCGACTACAAACAAATGACCGAACCGGCTCTGAAATGGCTCGGCACATCAATGCAAGTTCTGCACCAGCAGCTCTCTGACCCCAAACTGGTCAAAGACTATATGGCTCGTCAGCGCACTTGCGACATGGCACGCGCCGCTTATGTCATGAGTCTCTACAAGCAAAAGCCCAAAGCAGAAGTACTTGCCTGGCTGGCTAAAATGGCTGGCGATCAGACTCCGCTCTACACACCCGAGCCTCTTTCATATCTTGTGCTTGCCTTTGATAATTTCGGCGAGAAAGCTAAATCGGCAACACTATATGAAAGACTGATGACCCTGGCTAATGTAACCGATGCCACCACCGACTGGGAACACACCCCAGCCATGCTGAAGAAAATCAAAATAGGTGACGGTGCCGGTTATGGTTATGACTACACTTATAGATACACTGGTGTAGAATCTACGGCGCTTGCTCTGCGAGCCTGTCTTGCTGCCGACCCCGGCAACAGCAGCAGACTTGAAGCAGTCAAATCATGGTTGCTCATTCATCGCGACAAAGACGGCTGGGCCAACACCAAAACAACGGCAGAAGTGTTGCTAGCCTTCTTGAAAGACGCTTTAATAAACCCGCCAAGCCTCGGCTATCAAAGCGCCTCAGTGCAAGTGATACTGGGCGAAGCGATGAAAGACACGGCAACTTTTGGACCGCAAGATTTATTCAAACAGGAAAAATCTTTCGTCTATAACGCCAATCAAAAAGTCAGTCTCAACAAAGAAGGCTCAGGCAAGCTCTATTACAACAGCTTCCTGACCTACTTGCGAAACCTGACTGCAACTGACAATATCGCAGGCGAATCGCAACCCAAAGGCTTGAAGATTCAACGCGAATTCATGAGACTGGAGCCGGCTGCCACCACATCTGATGGTATCCTGCATTTGAAGTCTGTACCTGTGAAGGGTGACTTAAAAGCTGGAGAACTGCTTCTGATGAAAGTCTCGATCGAGACGCCAATTTCATTGCCTTATGTCATAGTCGAATCGCCACTGCCCAGCGGTGCCGAAGTAGTCGAAAACAGAGGCATGGAAGATGCGGCAGAAGAAGACTCCAATACTCAAGCAGCAGTGCAAGGCGACTGGGGAACTCCCTGGTGGACACATCAGGATGTTCTGGACGACAAAATGGTCTTCTTCGGAACAAGCGTTCCTGCCGGTAAATCACAATTTCACACTCTATTGAGGATGGAATTGCCCGGCAAAGTGAATCTGCGTCCGGTGCAGCTTGAAGGGATGTACACAAATCTCATAAAAGGCTACTCGCAGCCCGGCAGCCTCTCAATCAAGGACTGAGCAAATGAAAAATAAATCCACTTATTTGCTTTTGTTTTTGCCGGTTGTTTTAGGTCTTGTTTACTTGTGGATGCGCCCGTATCAGGCTGAACTTGCTCATGCTCATTTGCCTATTTCACAATTAAATAGCCAGCAAAAAACAAATATCCAACTGGCAGCAGCAAAGCTGGATAAGACCGTAATCACTCTGGACCGGCCGTTTTCTTTTAACGACAAAGTAGGTCCGCGCACATTCGAGCGTGGATTTCTTGCTGCTCCTACGTACGTCGGCAATTATGTGCAATCCACCGAGGGTGGTGGCATATGTTTAGTCGCCTCCTTGTTGTATAAAGCCGCTTTAGAAGCCGGACTTGATATAAAAGAAAGACACGGACATACTCGCACTATTTCATCGAGTCTTCCAGGCTACGACGCGACAGTAAACTACGGACATCAAGATTTGAAATTTGCGGTTCCATCAAAAACGGCATCTTATCTCATTTCATGCAAAGCCGATCCCTATTCGATTGATTTGAAAATCTACGGCGACCCGCAAGAGAAAAAACAGCTATCGCGCAAATTCATCCAAACCGGACCGCACGAGATTCGCGTGCTCACATACAAGCAGGACAAGCTTGTGAGTGCTGATGACTACAGGACGAAGCGGTAGAAACTATCTGTATCATGGGATACTTAAATGATGTCCACGAATGATTCGATTCAACTCAGCGAGTTGATATTTGGCGACGGAAGTGCGATAGAGATGCTCAGTCCGCTAACAGAGGAGAATTTAAAACGAGTCACTCCCTTGACCCGCGAAATACATTTTGGCACTGAATTTTCTGAAGAGGATTATGAGCGGATCGCAAAAACATTTGATATTGCTCCCAATGCTGTCTTGAAATACTGGGGGATTGGAGGAAATTTGGACTTCTTAAGAAACTTTCCGAATGTCCGAAGACTCAATTTGGGACTTTGGTATGACAGCTTGGAACCACTTAATTTGATTTCCAATTTGGTGGATCTGAAAATAAGTCCTGAACCCGTTAAGGGCTTTTCTCTTGAATCATTGAAGCACTTTAGTAATTTGCAAAGGCTTTCAATTGTTGGTTCTTGGGAAGGCGGAATAAAAGAAATACCTGAGTTCAAAAACTCTTTTTCGGCAGTTGCTCAGATTCCAAATTTGGAAGTTTTATTTTTGCACTCTGTCAAACTGCCAGGTCTTGATATTTTTGCGAAGATGCCAAAGCTTCGCTCTCTTACGATCGTACAGAGTTTGATTAAAGAACTTTCTGGAATAGGGTTGGCTGAAGGCTTGCTGCATCTTCATCTAGGTTATTTGTTGAACAAGAACGTAGACTTCATGCATAGTGCAAAGAGTCTTCAATACTTGTCACTAGATCATTTAAGTGGGATTGAAATTCTACCTTCGCTTGAACGACTTTCAAATTTGCGTAGAGTAGTATTAACTTCAATGAAAAGACTGACTAATCTTTCGAGCATTGCTCAAGCGCCCAACCTTGAAGACTTGGTATTGGATGAAGAGAAATATTTAAAAGCCAGCGATCTAGAGTGTTTTGCGGGTCATCCAAGTCTTAAACACGTCTGGACAAATATGGGAAGTGTTCGAAAAGATAAGGCTGTTGGTGAACTTTTAGGACTACCAAGACTAGGGGCAAGGTCGCGATTCGAATTTAAGTTTGAATCACAGTAGCCAATAACGTCGATTATGTTGCTGGTCACAAGATTGGTTGTTTAAATCGGAATTACTTTTTCCAAATTTTTTTTCCGTTCGCAATTGATTTCTTGATTTTCTCGAGATTTTCAGGGGTATACTCATACCGTCCGACAGAACCTCTGCCTGTAGAGTAGATTCCATTACTGAAGTATTGGAGAGCTAATATCCACATTGAGCCTGGCTCAGGCATTTCATTGGGATTGAATTTCCAATCTGGATTTTGGCGAAGATCCGGACTCCAGGATTCGTATAAGTAGTAACGAACTTTGATAGGTTTTTTGTCTTTGACGATTGCCGAGTATTGATTGGAAATCAACGGTTTGCCGTTTAGAATTTCAATAGTATCGAAATCTGCTACAGGCTGTTCTTTAAATGTGGGAACCCTGTTATGGTCATATCCTTTGTACTTAGCAACAACGACTGAATATAAGCCCATTTCTCCTAACTGCCATTCGTCTTTGTATTCTTTTCTTTGCCGCGCGAATTCTTTTTCTTGCTGTGTTAAAGGCAAGCTCTTGATTTTCAACGCTGCTTGCAAATCGTCGGTGGAAAAATATTTGTATTTTACTTTTTTCTCAATCAAATCGTTCATTATCTGAAGTGCAGAGTCAACTTGATCTCGAGTGGCTACGAAATAGGTAGGTTCGCTATTCGAAATAAGTGGCCACTTCTCTTGCTCGGGCAAAAAAGTCTCATTTTTACCTATGATCGATCTACCGTTTTTAGCAACATCTATGAAACTGCCTATGGTTTTACTGGCTGAATCATCATCTCCTTTGACTATAAACTCTTTTGATTTGGTTAGGGTTTCATTTAGCAATTCGTTGCGAATTTTTTCCATGTCTATGCGCTTTGACTCAACATCCAGCCCCATCGGAGCTTTTGCTAAAATCAAATTTTCTAGAATGGAAGATTTGAATGCAAGTTCGAGTTTTCCACTTTTCCAGCTTTCGTTTTTTAACTTCTCAAGCAGATCAACATCGACTTGTTTAGTTTTGTCTACTATGGATCTCAATTCCAGCTGCAGAGCTGTTGCCGTTTTTCCATTGGGAGCCCATGCATTAGGGATAACCGAGAAAAACACATCGCGAATCTCGTTTGGTGCTGGAAAGCCTAGATACTGAGTCATTTCCTCCTCTTCGGGTTTGTAGAGATGGGATGAAAAAGCTCTGCTAATTTGGGTGCAACCTGCCAAGTTCATACCTGAAACAAGTAAGGCAATGGCTGCGGATACAGCTTTTTCAATTAGCTTTAATTTGTTTCTAACCGGTCTGAGAATTCTTGGACAGTTGTCGGTTTTAATCGTGCCGTCTGCGCGGAGGTAGTATTTGACACAGACTTTTCCGTCTTCGACACCATCTCTCAGAAGCGATTCGGCATCTTTCCTGGATAGATCAGAAATGTTAAATACTTTCTGTGAACACTTATTGCAAAAGCGCTCTCGTTCATCACCGGACATAGAATCCCAGGTGATTGGGCAAGGATATGCCAGAATCAAATTATCTAAAGGACTTTCTTCGTTCATTTTTCCGACCCGCTGGTTTTGTTTTACCACTTTTTGACTTGGTCGGCTGAGCGCGGGAAAATTTGTATTGCCAAATACCCATAATGTTCCCGAATTGCTAGTGAAGATAAATTGCCCAGTGGTCATTGAGAGTGAAATAATCTCTCCCCCAGATATCATCCATCTTCTTAAGCGGAGTTTCAGAGTAGACCAGGCTGTTGCAATCTCCTTTGTGCATCCCCCAATTCGTGTTAAAGGTAACTTCAGTGCCGTCCTTGCTAATTGACATTAGTCCATATTTTTCAAGGTGATTGATACAATCGACTTCTGTAGCCGGCTTGACTCTAACTGGAAAGAAGTTTGAGTTTGTAATTTGGTATTCATCATTTGAGTTCTTTGTGAAAAGCACGTCACTAAAGGGTTCCTGCATTAGCATGGAAGCAATATGCTCAAACTCGGCTGGATTCTCTTTATAGCGTTTTGCTATTCCCGACGTAGTGTGCCTATTCGGATAAACAAAGCTGACAATATAACGAAAGTAAAGGTTTCCGATCGGCGTAGAAATCAGGAAAAATGGCACTGCAACAAGGATTATTACAATAACTAGGATAGCGCCGAGTTTTTTTCTGAAGGTCATTTAAACATTCTAGCTCAGTTTCATAAGGTGAGTTATGATTCAATGCGGAGAAAAGGGACAACATTTCCTGCGATTTTTCTTCTTATTACTGTGCTCCTCACCGCAGGAGAGAAGCACAGTGCAAGTTATGACCGGCACAATAAGGTATAGGGGAGATTTCAAATATTCCTCCATCAGTCTGTAATCACAGGCCTGCTCGAAGAGTTGGACTCGGATACAATCAGTGGCTAATGGTCTTTGGGGCATCCCGAATCTTTCTGGATAGTTGTATATTTCTCCGTGCACCTTTAGGTCTAGAATCCATAGTCCAAGTAATACACCCATTAAGGCAGCCACAGAATAGCGAGTTAAATTGGCGTGGTGGATTCTGAATTTAATCATCTTTTTCTGAATCTGAGGTACTAACCCAGCTTAGC
>CAZEQP010000222.1:0-5842 GCA_964514345.1 uncultured Candidatus Obscuribacterales bacterium | reverse complement strand
CCGATTCCTGGCGATTTCCTTCGCCGGGAGGAATAAGCGTGCTTGCTTTTATTTGCCCGTCTTCAGCCAGTGCCAGTGAAACTGTGGGTAGACTGGTATCAAAGGCGAGTAGCTTCATCTTTGCTTAAAAATGGAGCGGGATTTTTGCTTGATTCAACTTTTTTTTTTTATCGTCGTCTTCTGCGTCCGAGTCGTCTGAATCTTCAGATTCATCATCTTCTTGTTCTTCTGAATCTTCATTTTCAGTTGGTTCATCATCCAGGGTGATGCCGTGAATGGCGAGTGCATCTCTCAGTTCTGGTGGAAGGTGCTCGGTCAGGCTCTGTAAATCCAGACCTTCCATTTCTTCCATGTCTTCAATACTCATACCCGGCGGCACAATTACAGGCTGGGCGCGGAAAATGAGCTGGACAGATTCATGCTGGATATGTCGCAAAAGCATGGTGAACATATCAAAAGCTTCACGTTTGTATTCTTGCAGCGGGTCTTTCTGACCGTAACTGCGCAGATTGACGCCGTCGCGCAACAAATCAATGTTGTGCAAATAGTCGACCCATTTGGTGTCTATTGTGCGCAGAAGAATCTGACGTTCCATATTGCGCAATACTTCGGCGCCCAATTCTTGCTCTCTAATTTCATAGGCTTCATGAGCCACTTCGATGAATTTGTGTCTCAAATCGTCGTATGAATTTCCGGCCAGATTTTCGGGAGCCAGCTTCACCGCTCTCTGATTTATCTGTGGAATATCTGATTCAAGCACATTTATTACTTCAGGCAGACCTTCTTCAAGCCACACATCAGCCGGTGCATCCGGCTCGATATATGCTTCAAGCACAAGCTCGACATGCTCGGCAATCATGTCTTTGATATTTTTCTTCAAATCGTTGTTTTCCAGCACTCTTCTGCGCTCGCGATAAATAACTTCGCGCTGGGTGTTGAGCACATCGTCATACTGCAAAACGTGTTTTCTGATGTCGAAGTTGTGTGCTTCCACCTTCTTCTGAGCGTTTTGAATTGAACGAGTCACCAGTTTATGCTCGATGGGCATTTCTTCGTCTGCGCCCATCATGTCCATGAGTGAGGCGATTTTTTCACCGCCGAAAATACGCATCAGCTGATCTTCAAGCGACAGGAAGAAACGTGCCGAACCGGGGTCTCCCTGACGACCGGCGCGACCTCTCAACTGGTTGTCTATACGGCGTGATTCATGACGCTCGGTGCCTAGTATGTGCAAGCCGCCAATCCTCACAACTTCATCGTGTTCGATGTCTGTTGTTTCTTTGTGTTTTTTGGTCAGTTCTTTCATTCTGGCGTAAGTGTCGCTATCTTCGAAATCCAGCTCTTCTTCTGATTTGGATTTATCATGCTCTTTTTTCATTTCTTCCTTGGCCAGAAACTCGGGGTTTCCGCCAAGCAGAATGTCCGTACCGCGACCCGCCATGTTTGTGGCTACTGTCACAGCGCCTTTTCTGCCTGCCTGAGCCACGATATGAGCTTCTCTTTCGTGGTGTTTGGCATTGAGCACGTTATGCGGGATGCCTTTGCGGATGGTGCCTATGGCGCGGGCGGTGATATTTATTGAAAATAAACGCTCTATCAACTCGGGATGTTTTTTGCCGTGTTCGCGATCTATCTGTCGCACCACTTCATCCAGTTTGTCCGGCTCTATTTGTCCGGGACGTTCCATTATTTTTTTCAGGTCTTTTATAGGCTGACTGTCGATATTGTGTTTTTTCACATAGTCGGCCATCTTTCCAACTTTGCGTAAAAGATATTCATTCATACGTTGCGGTTTGCTCAATAGCTCGCTCAAAAGTTCAGACCGCTCGATACTGACTGTACCGACCAGGACCGGGCGTCCTATCAAATGCATGTCGATGATTTCTTCCACCACCGAATAATATTTTTGCATTTCGGTTTTGTAGATGATGTCGGCATGGTCCAGTCGCACTGCCTGTTTGTTGGTGGGAATGGCAATAACTTCAAGGTTGTAAATTTTGGCAAATTCGGGCGCTTCGGTCATAGCGGTTCCGGTCATACCCGCCAGTTTCGGATAAAGACGGAACAAATTCTGATAAGTGATTGATGCAAAAGTCATCGTTTCTTCTTGAATAGGCACGTTTTCTTTGGCTTCAACAGCCTGGTGCAGGCCCTCTGACCAGCGGCGACCAACCATCATGCGTCCTGTGAATTCGTCGACTATGGTGATTTCAGGCACACCGTCTTCATTGGGACGAATGACATATTCTGAGTCCAGTTTGAAAAGTTCTTTGGCTTTCAAAGCCTGCACCAGATGATGGTGCAAATTGAAATGCATGTCGAAAAGGTCCTTGACACCGAGCAGTTTTTCGGCGTTGATCACGCCCCGCTCAGTTATAAGAACAGACTTCTGTTTTTCGTCCACCCAGTAATCTGCGTCTTCAGATTCTTTGTCGGCGGCACGCTCAAGCAACGGTGCGATCTGCGCCATTCTTTTATAAACTTCAGTGAACGACTCGGCAGGGGCCCCTGAAATAATTAGGGGAGTTCTGGCTTCGTCGATAAGGATATTGTCGACCTCATCCACTATGCCGAAAAAATAAGGACGTTGCACCAGATCATTAATGTCTGTGCGCATATTGTCGCGCAGATAATCAAAACCGTATTCGTGGTTGGTACCATAAGTGATGTCACACTTATAAGCATCCACTTTTTCCCAGTCGGGTTGGTGTGAATAAACAAGTCCAACTGTCATACCAAGGAATTTGTAAATCTGTCCCATCCACTCGGCGTCGCGTCTTGCCAGATAGTCGTTGACTGTCACAACATGAGCGCCGCGTCCGGCCAGAGCATTTAAGTAAACAGGCAGTGTGGCGACTAGTGTTTTACCTTCACCTGTGCGCATTTCGGCAATTTTGTTGAAGTGCAGGGCGGCTCCGCCCAGAATCTGCACATCGAAATGCCGCATATTTAGCACGCGCTTTCCGGTCTCACGTACTACCGCAAAAGCTTCTGGCAGTAATTGCTCAAGCACTTCACCCAGCACTTTGTCTTTTTGGGTGCGAATTTGACCGGGCATTTTGGGGGCGTCGTCAGGCATGAGCTTTATGTCCGGGACATTTTTCAGCGCTTTTTCAATGCGCTCACGAAATTCTGCCGTTTTGGCGCGCAGGGCGTCATCACTCAATTTGGAGATTTCAGCTTCAAGGGCATTTGTTTTGGTAACATAACTTTGCAACCTCTGAACCCGGCGCTCGTTGGTATCTCCAAACACGCCTTTGACGAAATTGCGAAAATTCTCATCCCAGTCAGACATCTAAAAACCCCTTAAAAGGTAATATTTGCGGAAATATATAATACCGCTTAAATCTCCATGTTACCTGGTAATCTGGTAAGAAACACAGGTCTTTGCAATGGTCGGCAACAAAACTCCTAAATCTCATAACGATGAAAAGGGCGCAAAAATCGCCTTGTCCGGGCTCTCCCTGGCAGAACTTGAATCTATTGTCAAAGATCTGGGATTGCCCAAATTTAGAGCCAAACAGCTACATACCTGGATTTATTCCAAGTGGGCGGACTCTTTTGAAACAATGACCGATCTTTCGGCTGATCTTCGTTTAAGGTTGGCTGAATCCGCCAAAATTTCGTCTCTTGATATGAAACATCTGGAAGTGAGCCGCGACGGCACACGCAAATATCTTTTCTCACTTCCTGACGGCAAACTGGTCGAGTCTGTATTAATGACTTTCCAAGACCGCGACTCTCTGTCTGCTTGTGTATCAAGTCAGGTGGGCTGCGCCGTGGGTTGTTCATTTTGCGCCACCGGTTATCTGGGTTTCACTCGCAATCTGAAGAGTGCCGAAATTGTCGATCAAGTCATGTCTATTCAAAGAGAATCAGGCAAGCGTGTAGCCAATGTGGTCTATATGGGACAGGGTGAGCCCCTTTTAAATACCGAAGAGGTCATCGAATCCATACACAAATTGATTGAACAAGTGGGAATCGGCGGAAGACATATTACTATTTCCACATCCGGTGTCATTCCTGGTATTAGAAGATTGGCTAAAGAAAAACTTCCTGTGACTCTAGCTCTTTCACTGCACGCCCCTGATACCACCACTCGTGAAGAAGTGGTGCCAATCACCAAACAGTATCCGATAGTCGAACTAATGGAATCTTTGCGTGAATATCAATCTGTCACTAATCGTCGCATCACAATTGAATATGTGTTGTTGTCTGGTGTCACAGACAGTGCAGATCAGGCTCGTGAGTTGGCTGAACTTGTGAGCGATATCAACTGCAATATAAATCTGATTCCGTATAATCCGACTTTTAACGAATCAGGCGAAGCTTATTACGACCGCCCGACAATGGAAGCGCAAAAGCGCTTTAAATTACTGGCTTCACGCACGGGAAAGACTGTCACTATCCGACTTGAGCGCGGCACCGACATAAATGCCGCTTGCGGTCAATTGCATAACGCATATGGAAAATAAATCTAAGTCTGTGCGTTTTCGAATGTTGAGTGGCATGTTTTATATTTTGCCTTTGGTGCCGCTCTTTATTGATGGCGTCTGCCAACCTCCTTACTGGAAAACAGGAGTGGTCACTGCTGTGGCGACACCTGTCATATCGGTCTGCATATTTATTTATATTTTTGGTGGCTTAGTCGCATCTCGTGTGACAGAACCGCTGACCTGCATAGTTGTGCTTTTCTTTTCTGGACTGCCTTTAGCGCTTATTCCCAGACTGATGCAAATTCTTCCCACTATGGTTACAGGTTTTGGTCCAGAAGACTAGGGTGGACTAAAACTGTAGTTCGATGTAGTTGTGTGTCCAAAAAAAGTGACAAGTGACAAGTGACAAGTGTCAAGTGACAAGTGACAAGTGACAAGTGTCAAGTGACAAGTGTCAATTGACACCTGTCAAAAAATTTGGACACTAGACCTGGGAGGGTCATGCTGGGTCATCCGGGTGGTTGAACATGGCACGTGCCACTATTTCCTCCTCACCCCACCATAAGTACTGTGGCAGACCGCTAGACTTTTACTGCCTGACGCTCGATGCGAGCTAGGGCTGTAAGAGCCGCTTCATTTATAGTTTCGGATAGGGTCGGGTGAGCGTGGATGGTGGCACCGAGATCTTCTAGGCAGGCACCCATTTCCATGGCAAGCACAGCTTCGGCAATGAGATCACCGGCACGAGGACCGACGATGCCCACACCAAGAACTCGATGCGATTCAGGATCATAAATGACTTTAGTTGAGCCGTTTGTATCGGCAATTGTCATTGCCCTGCCGGAAGCCGACCAGGGGAAGCGGGCGGCGGCAACTTTGACGCCTTTTTCTTTGGCTTCAGTTTCTGTGATACCGCACCAGGCAATTTCAGGTTCAGTAAACACAACAGCCGGAATGGCGCGATTATCAAATTGAGAAGATTTACCTGCCAGTACTTCGGCGGCAATAAATGCCTGACGAATAGCACGGTGAGCAAGCATCGGCTGACCTGACACATCACCTATGGCCAAAATGCGCTTGTCGGAAGTTTTGCACTGGTCGTCTATAACGACAAAGCCTTGTTTGTCAATTTCCACTTCAGTGTTTTCCAGACCCAGACCGGCTGAGTTTGGACGGCGACCGACCGAGATCAAGACTTTGTCAAAATCACCTGATGTGGGAATATCTTTATTGCCTTCAGGTGGTGTGAACTTGGCGTGCACACCTTTTCCTTTTACTTCAAGACTTTGCACTTTGGTGTCAAGAAAAATATTCTTGAATGTGGTGGTCAATTTATTCTGCAATGGACGCACCAGATCTCTGTCACATCCCGGCAAGAGTCCGTCGGTCATTTCCACAACTGTGAC
>CAZEQP010000221.1:0-5850 GCA_964514345.1 uncultured Candidatus Obscuribacterales bacterium | reverse complement strand
GCTTGACGGGCTTGATTTCATTGCTGAAACAAAAACAGAGCCTTTGTCCACCATCAAATACGGGCAGCGTGTTTGTGTGATAGGTGCCGGCAATACTGGTATCGATTGTGCCACTATCGCTCGTCGCCTGGGTTCGGAGCGGGTGATGATCATTTATCGTCGTTCTGAAGCCGAAATGCCGGCTTATCCTTTCGAGTATGAATTTGCCATGCGCGAAGGAGTCAATTTTATGTTTTTGACCAATCCTGTGGAAGTGATTGGCAAAGAAGGAAAAGTGACGGCTCTGCGTTGCCAGCGGATGGATCTAGGCGAGCCCGACGCATCACAGCGTCGTAAGCCTGTTCCCATACCGGGCTCGGAGTTTGACATTCCTTGCGATATGGTGATTACGGCTATCGGTCAGAAAAAACTTTCCAATGTTGTAGACAAATTAGTTGCGCTTGGTGTGCATACCGACCGCGGTTATATTCTGGTCGAAGAAGGAAGCAATCGCACCGCTCATCCCAAAATATTCGCCGGCGGGGACTGCATTCGCAACAAAGGTGAAGCATCCACTGTTATGGCGGTGGAGGACGGAAAGATTGCTGCTCGCGGAATCGCCAAAAAATTTGCCATAAAAATGGAAGAAGTAAAACAGGGAGCAAAAGCCTAATGAAAAAGAAACCGGATCTATCGATAGACTTTTGCGGAATTAAATCACCCAATCCATTCTGGCTGGCATCGGCTCCTCCCAGCAATTCGGGATATCAGGTGCAAAAAGCATTCGAAGATGGATGGGGCGGAGCTGTTTGGAAAACAATCGGCGCACCTGTTTTGAACGTGTGCAACAGATACGGAACTATGGACTATAAAGGTTCCAAAATAATCGGGCTCAATAACGTAGAACTTATTTCAGATCGACCGATTGAAGTGAATTTGAAAGAAATGGCTGAGGTGAAGCGAAACTTTCCTAATCACGCTGTAATTGCTTCAATCATGGTGGAATCCAAAAAAGAAGCCTGGCAGGAAATTATCAAACGCACCGAAGATACAGGAATCGATGGATTCGAACTCAATTTCGGATGCCCGCACGGTATGTCCGAACGTGGTATGGGATCGGCTATGGGTCAGGTTCCTGAATACACCTGTATGGTTACTGACTGGGTGATGGAAGTTGCCACCAAGCCTGTCATTGTGAAACTAACTCCCAACATAACAGATATTGTTCAGCCGGCACGTGCGGCTCTCAAAGGCAAATGCGATGCGCTCTCTTTGATCAATACCATAAACAGCATCATGGGTGTCGATCTGGACACATTCGAATTGCGTCCAAATGTTGGTGGCAAAGGCGGTCACGGTGGATATGCCGGACCGGCAGTGAAGCCTATCGCGCTGCATTTGCTCAGTGCTGTGGCCTCTGATCCAGAAATCATGGACTCCAAAGTTCCGATTTCAGGAATAGGTGGAGTGGAAACATGGCAAGATGCTGTTGAATTTATGTTGCTTGGCTCCACTTCGGTGCAGGTATGCACAGCTGTAATGCACTGGGGATTTCGAATAGTTGAAGATATGACGGATGGGCTGTCCAACTGGATGGAAGAAAAAGGTTTTGAAAAATGTACTGATTTTATCGGCAAATCATTGCCTCGCATATCCAGTTTTGGTGATTTTGATCTGGGCTTTCAAACCGTGGCAAAAATCAATCACGACAAATGTATTCAATGCAATTTGTGTTATATCGCCTGTAATGACGCGGCGCATCAATGTATCGACTTGAAGGACCTCAAACTCAAAGACGAAGTCAATGAAAGACTATGGCCGGTCGTGAGAGAAGAAGACTGTGTTGGTTGTGATTTATGCTCAGTAGTTTGCCCTGTTGACGACTGTATTTCAATGGTTGAAGTTAATCATGGCAGACCACACATCACCTGGAACGAATTAACTCAGAAACGTCCTGAAGTTCTAGAATGGGACAAAATGGAAAAATACCGCCAGGAAGCGAATATTCATATTCACTAAAGCTGCCATTTTTCGCCTGGTCAAAGCGCGAATCCGGGCCTCTTATCTGGTCCAAATTCATATCCGTTATCGGTTGTGTTTTTGACAGGGTGACAAGGGCCAGACATCGATTTTTGAACTTTTTTGCGACCCTCGCCGTCTTAAATATTAGAGACCATCGGGAGGGATTGATTATGTTCGATTTTGCACGTAATTACAAACCTCAAAAAATGAAGCAAGCAAATATTCTCAAGCATCAGTTCCGCAAATTCGAAGCGGAATTTCCGAATGAAGAGGATAACGTTGAGGTACTGGTCGAGGTAGTACAAAAAAAACAAGGAATCAGTTGCGAATTTTGTGCTTCAGTCCATTTAATAAGGAAATATGGTGCAAAAAAGTACAGATGTGCTCAATGTTTAAGAATCGGATGGGTCTTTGCTGGAACCTTTTTTGAAAAAATGCGGAAGGCAAAACTCTGGCACGCAGCAATTTGGCTTACAGAACGCAAAATTGTTTTCAATGCCTGGCAATTGCATATTCTTTGCAAAGTCGCTTATTCATCAGCTCTCATGGTACTAAAGAAAATAGCCAAAGTAATTCATACGCAAATGATTGAAGTGGCAGATTGGATTCCGTCAGCTGCTTTTATGTCGGTTTTTTGCAAAAGAAGCAAAGAAACACCAAAAGGTGAGCATCCGATATACGAAGAAATTCACATCAATGAAGCTGAAAAAGCCAACTCTGAAGGCGAACTACAGTTAGAAAATGACGCAGAGACAAAATTTCCTGACACAATCGGAGTGGAAAGAGAAATATATGAATTGGTTTCTGATATTCCGATTCATATTGATCAAATCTGTCATGACCTCCCCAAAGTTCCGACCGGAGATATTTTAGCTGGCCTGACCTTTCTTCAGATGGGCAATCTGATCAAAGCAAAGGGTGGTGATTATTATGTTAGAGAAAAGAAAAACCACGGACCAAAAGCGAATCCAAGAAATCCAATCGAGTCAGCACTTTTTTCATTCAGAGTGGAGAACCTTGTGAATTACATCCGGGATGTATTTCATGGAATCAGCAGAAAGCATCTTCAGTTTTACCTCGCACTTTATCATGCACAGGAATGTGCCGATTTTATTGAGCCCGGTAAGTTGATTGAAGCATGCCTGGATCACGATCCTTTCCCTTACAGAGAAATATTTGAATTTGTTTCAGCTGCGGAAGTTTCGATAACTGCCTGAAGAACTGAGGCACCTTTTCAAAAACATAACCGATAACGGTTATTGTGATGAATCTGATGAGAGAGAACTCTGCGGAACTTCGTCAAATAGCTTCATTTTTCCTAAATATTGCTATTTATCGAACTAACGAAGAAGGATCCGACCGATGAAAACATTTCTCGCCCAGAAATATAATTTGATCGCAACTGGTTTATGCAAATTTCTAGTTCCATTTTTTCTCCGCGGAAACCAGTTAAGCGTTAAGGTTAGCAGCAGGTGTGCAAATGAGATTAAGCGCCTGAAAAATTCGAGCGTCGTATTGCTATTAAATCACTCGGATCGATTTGATCCGCTCGTAGCCGCAGAGCTTTCAAGGATTGCTGGAGAAGATTTCAGTTATATAGCATCACGTGAACAATTCGATGGCTTCTATGGCTTACAAGGATGGCTTTTACAGCGTTGCGGAGCCTATTCAGTTCTTAGAGGAGAGCCGGAGGACATCGAATCAAAGGAAGCGACCATTCGTTATATAAGCAATCATGAGCATAAGCTGGTTGAATTTCCGGAAGGAGATGTTACAGGCAGAGACGACGCCGTTTTACCTTTGAAACGTGATGGCATTAAGAACATACTGGAAGCGCAACAGAAAAAAATGAGAAGCGGTGAAAAAGATCCTGTTTATCTTCTGCCAATCGGCATATATTACGAAGTTCAGAAAGACGGTATCAAAGCGATGGACGATTGTCTCAGCCGGCTTGAAAAACACCTCGAATTGCCAATGAGAAAAAGATCCAGAGCTCAGCGTATCGAAAGAATCATTCAGACATTAATCACGAATCTGGAAAAATCATATGGAATTGAAACCTCCGGGTCCAGTTTAGATCAACGGCTTCTTTTCATTTGCAGTCAAGTCGCTGAAAATATAGCTAATTTAAATGGATTGCAGATTCAACAAATGCAACACAAGCAAATGCAATTTAAGCAAATGCAAAGTGTCTCCCAGCAGAATGTTATAGCTTTTCAGGGCCGGCAAAGATTAGCCGATGAGGTGATGGTGTATGTTCATTCGGTGCGAAATCAATTGTGGAGGGCATTGAAAGAGGACGAGCAATCGTTGAATGGGGCTCAAAATGGGCAATATGAGACAAGGCTGAAACAAGAAACGATACAGCGCAAGCATGTATCTCTTGCAGATCTCGATAAAATGGAGCAACTTTTGATTCTGGCGCACACTATTCAGCAAGAACTTACCACCCTGAATCATGCCTGGCGAGTTATTGATAGACTGGAGCAGGAAATTACAGGTAAATCAACCTTAAAAGGGCATCGCATAGCGTATCTGGATTCGGGTCCATTGGTGAATCTATTACAGTTTATGCCGGCTTTTCGTGGCAATAAGGATAGTGCTATAAACTTGGTCGACACGTCAATTCGTCAGAAGATTTTGTACGTATTGAATCGCTTGAAGTCAGAGCATGCAGTGGCTTGATCAGTACTTTTTTGACGTCTTTCAAGATTGTCACTGACCAAAACTTCCATTACCAGCACAAATCCACAAAAGGCTGTAGCCAGAAAACAAAGTATTGCCAGTCCGGGGTAACCCCAGATTTGAAACTTCGTCGGCACCTGCATTAATTGGGCTGCCCCCATGATCAAAGCAGCTAAAATCAGTCCGGCTGTAATTCTGTTGGCAATTTTTTGAAAATCAGAAATCAAGACTCTTTCGTCAATTGCATCTACAGTAATTTTAAATTGATTTTCTGCCGCTGAATCAAGAATTTTACTTATTTTTTCCGGCATTTTTTCCAGAAGTTGAATCGATACTTTCAGTCCCTCAAATAAGTGCACTACTGAAAATGACTTTATGGCATTTTCCCGCATTATCGATGAGACATTTTGTTTGAGAAAGGAGCGTGAATCAAAAGCCGGATCAATAATATCCGAGATTTTGTCTGCTCCTATCAATGCTTGACTGAATATAGTTAATTCGGCAGGCAAAGTGACTCCGAATTTTACAACTGCTTGTCCAATTCCGTTAAATACTCGCTCCATTTCCAGTCTATCTGCAACAGCAGTCTGGTGCAGCATGACAAGCTCTTCTATGATTTTTGGAAGGATGATTCGTCGAAGTTTTCTCTGGTGATGCCGATTTGTGACAACAATTTTGCCACCAGATTTCCCCGTCCTTCATTGAGTGCAAGTATCAACTTCAATATTCCTTCCTGCACGTTTTTGGTGATATGAGTGGCAGTGCCCATGTCCAAAAGAGCGATTTTTCCGGCATTTGTAAAATAAACATTTTCCGGTTTGAATGAGCTGTGCACAAATCAGTCAACTAGAAATTGGTTTAAAAATGCTTGAAAAACCTGACTAGCAAGCCTGGCTCGCTCAACTGACAAAAGACCGGATAGATTTGCCAATTGCAGATTTGTTCCTTCCACATATTCTGTAGTAATTATTCTGTCTGTATATAAGGGCAGGATTGGTGCTGGCACCTCAATGAGATTGAAGGAAGCAAGATTCTCTTTCAAATGTTTTAGATTGAGAGCCTGTTGATGAAAGTCTAATTCAGAATGTACGGTCTTTTGAATTTCTTCGAAGATTAGCTTGTAATTGAACAGCTTGTTTGGTTTTGCCTGGTCGATGAAATTAA
>CAZEQP010000220.1:0-5864 GCA_964514345.1 uncultured Candidatus Obscuribacterales bacterium | reverse complement strand
CAGAGGCACATTACAAGGTCATTATCAGTTTAGTTCTGAAATGTCCGCTCGTATGCAACGCGCGATTGATTTTCTGAATACTTCAAGAAGATTATTTGAAGCAAGAGAATACGCGGCTCAACACAATTTGGGCGAATTGCCGGATAATTTAACCGCTCGACTTGATGTTGCCGGTAAGAGAGAAATATCTCCTCGTGACGGTGCCATAATTCATGCTACCAGTGACGAAAGAGTAAGGCTATCTGAAGATGTTTATGGCGGCTTCAGTCTCAGGCTGGATGGAAATCTGGTAATGACAGGCTTTGCCGGTGGCGGATTTGTAGCCAGACAGGCAAACGGCAATATAACAGGACAAACACCATCCGGCATTCAGTTTACTGCAGTCATAGATCCAAGTGTAAAAAGCAAAGCAAAAGAGTTTGATTATGTTGTCACTAACGCGGATTCATCTGCGGCAAAAGCACTGCCGGATCTTGCAATCGGAGACAAATTCACTCATCTGGAAGATGGAAGCCTGGTGTTTGCGCCGGATTCTCAAAGTGGTGCAAGACGTATATTGACTGAAACAGGTGATGAAAAACGGTTAAATGCAGACGGCAGTGTCACTTATCTCAATTCTAACTTCGAAAGAGAAGCGCAGGCGATGGCGCGACTTTTAGATCGAATGCCCGAGTTGAAGACTAGAGATGCAATATTGAAACAAATAGCCGACGGCTCATTAATCGATGAGTTGAAGACTGAGCAAATGGCGACTATTTTACGCAATATGCACAGGTTTATTCAAAATGTTTATGATGCCACACCAAACGAAAGTATTTCCGCTCTAATAGATAGAATTGAAAGTGCTTCCACCGACTGGCATACTGCAGCCAGAGTTTATCAAGCTCTTGCTGAAATGCGCAGCCGGCTTTCTGCCAATTTGATTCCGGATCAACTGGAAATGCGTTTTGTGCCGGGAGGTTTCCTGGATGAGAGTCTTGTAAACGGTGTCAATGTTGTCGCCACCACAGATTCGAGTCTGAAAATACATCTTGGTATGCATAAAGATGTTCAGATTCATAAAGACGGACGTCTGGCGTTTGCTCGCACCACAGACGGTAGAACTGAATATCTGGTGAAAGCTGAATACGGACAGAGCGACCAATTAAGCGGTTTCACTTTCCAGAATTACAAAAACGGTTCTGCCGAATACAGTCTTGCTTTAAGAGAAAACGACAACTCATATGTACTTAGAACCAGATCCTCAGAAGATACTGTGGAAAGCAATCTGGGTCCAGGAACACTCACTCTTGTAGATAATAGATTCTTCCGGTTTGAGTCTGAATCTGGTGGCGAGGTAAGAATTTTCGGACTGGACGGCTCGCGCGAAACCATTTCGCTCAAAGACAATCAGCGTATTGTCAGAGTGGAAAGGTTGGAAATTGCAACAGAGCAAGAGCGTCTTGAGCGCGCCATCAAGTTGTTGTGGAAAAAAGGAGATGCCGATGATCCTTATGGATCGACCCGCAACAGCCTACTGGGTGTGATACCGAATTTTGTCAGTGAAATGGTAAAAGCAAACATTCCTGAATATAAGATTGCAGAATATCTGCTTTATGCAAGAAGAATTGCCGAAGGCGACAGAAATTATTTTGATCCCCTTGTAGTGACAAAAGCTGCGGCAAACAATCAAACTCCGACAAATCATGCAAGTGAACAAGCACAAATGTTCTTGCAAAATATTTCGCAAACTGTCAGAGGCAGAATTCAGGAAATTTCGGAAAATCCATTGACCAATGCTCCAGCGCTTAAAATCGTCGATGGAACAAGATTAGAAATTATTGGCAATGAAGTTAAAAACGCTCAGGTACTTGAGTTCAAGTTTTCCGCCGCCAGAGCAGAAAATGCCGATAGCTTATTCAGCCTCAATATTGAAAATCGATTATTGCCTGGTAATGAAGATGCACGATTTCAACAATTGAAAGAGATATCCGAAGTTTATGGTGTCAGTCCTGATATTCTGCATCGACTGGCTGATGAAATTCACCTTGTAACTTCAACTTGGGGTCCGGAGCTGATTGCAAAAGTGGAGCAGGCACGTCGCTTTTCGGTACAAATCAAACAACTGGATGAATTAACCCGAAACTCAAGCGAACCATTGCAATTAGCCGGTATCGGAGATGCCGGGGCGCATCTTTTGAGATTGAAGTACAAACATGCAGAATTAACAACCGAGATCCAGAACGAAGTTGCAAAACGAATTGATCAATTAAACTTCGTTTCAAGAGGTGCGCTTTTTGAGATAGATCCGACCTTGTATGAAGCAGGACCTGTTATAGGAATGCTGGGCAGACCCTCCGCCCACGCTTTCTTCAAAGATGGTGCCCAGACCGTCTATCCTAGAGCCGTGTACCGATTCAGCAAAGCAAAAATTGATTTTGCCTGGTACGAAATTATGCTGCAGGGCTCAGCCAACGATCTCGGCAAATTAAAATCTCATGAACTGACTCATTTCTTGCAAGACTTCCTTATTTTGCGCAGTGCCATCAGAAGTCTTAATCTGGATTTCAAAGCAATAGGTCAAGGAAGTCTTAAGCTGACTGATGAGCTACTAATAAGAGCCATGAGCGCATACAGGCAAGTGCTCATTGATAATATGCCGGATCCGGTCAAACATACACTCAATCAATTGATCAGTGATCATCCGGAACTATATGATCCCGCCAAAGCTAAGCCTGGTACTTTTGATCTGGAGCTTGCCCAGAAACATTTTGAGGAAAAATGGCATCAGATTCCTGCCAATAAAGATGTTCAGCCCGAGCTCGGTTACGCGTCTCGATTGAATCCGGACATAATGGACAGAGACTGGTTGAGCAGAGTGCTCTCAACAGAATACAGAAGAGCTCCACTGAATCAAAAACAACTGTCTCATGCAAGCAAAGCTGCTGAAGCTATAGCCAATTACAGAGTCCCAGATGCTCGATTGCAGGAACTCAGTAATTCAGCGGGAGTGGTAAGCACCAATCTTCATTTCTTGAGTCAAACAAGAATGCCCGAAGTGCTTGATGGATACTTCAGAAAACTGTTTGAGGCGCCTGTAATGCCTTTAGAGAATACTCCGGCTGCACTGGCGCGTCATCAAGCAGAAACTACAACAACAAGTGTTTTGAGAAATCATATTCTTGGTCAATTAAATTCTGAATCCGCTTCCGGTCCGGCAAGTACATTTATCGATATGGTTGAGGTTTGGACGCGATCTGCGGTAGATGAAAAAACAGGTTTACGCAGGAATTTCAATTATGAAAGAGCGCAAGAAGTCACCGAAGTCTTTCTTAGGTCAAGGCTAAGCGATATTCACAAACAATTGAATGAACAAACAGATCCTTATAGCGGTAATCTGGCAGAAATAGAAGCTGACATTGTCAAACATTTTACGCCGGATCGTAATGCTGAAATTAGAGAGGAACTGGTCAGCGCTTCACGAGCAGCGAAAGCTAGAGACACTCTCAATCTTTATCAGCTGGGTGACCTGGTAAATAAAGGCGTCGATGGTAAAGTCACTGTATATGATGCTACGGGTGCAACGCGGGTTTATAACCAGAGCGGCCAGATTCACCATGTCGCAAGAGCGGATGGATCCGAAAAACTAGATTATTTTTACAACAATGCAGGTGACTTTATCGGTTATAGAAGTTCGGACGGAACCATTCTTTTGGCTAGTAAATCAGCTCCTGACGAATGGACAATTAATCATCCTGATGGCAGAATTGAAAGTTTGACCCCTATGCATCTGGGCCTGTCCGACAGTCGTGAACCCTGGCGTGGTCGAATAAGTATTGAGCGTGATGGCAGTACAAACTATAAATCTCTGGACGAAAATTTAGGAACAAGAGTCGATCGTCTTGATTCAGTGGTGGAGAGAACAACGCCGGAAGGGAAAACTTACAGTAACATCAACGGCTCGGCAGAAATAAAAGCAATACAAAAAATACTGGGCCTATTGCCCAGGTTTGTGCATGCACAATATATGAAAGCTCTGACTCGCTTTAATGAAGTCGGCAGGACTGCAGGTGTCAGTGAAAGTGAAATGGCGCTAGAAATGTATAAGCTGCGCCTGAATCTTCAGGGACTTGATGCCCAGGCTCTCTCTGGTGCGGAAAACTTTTTAGCCAGAATTTCCAATTATGCCCCGAACTGGTTATCCAGCCAGTTGTTCTCAATGCGTGCATTCAAAGGAATCATGCAATTGGAATTCTACAGTCGGTCACTCTCGCAAGCCCCCGGCGCAAATCCGGATCCTTCGGTCAGAACTGCTCATCCCAGTATTGCTGCAGGACCTGAAGTCAAACCGACTAATGCAAGCACTCGTCAGGCGCCTAAAGTGCGTTCGACTGCCGAAGTCGAACAAATGCAGGAGCGGCCGCACCAAATTAATTCGACCAATAACAGTCTGGTGGCACGCGGAAACGTCTCTGATCAAATGGTGTCATGGACAAAAGAGGCGTTAGATAGAAACTCATTTACCGATTTATTGGAAGGCTACACTTATGTTACGGCTGAAAGTGTGAATGACATACCTTTAAATGGTGTCGCCAGTTGGCAGGGAGTGCCTGCCGGATGGAAAGCCAGCCAGACTTTCGAACATTTGCCCGGCTTTATTGACACGGTCAATAAGCGTGTTTATATATTTGAACGTTTCAAAGATCAAGATGGTTGGCGCTACTCCAGTCCTGAAATCGTAAGACAAGTCATTGCGCACGAATCAGGTCACGGTTTTATCAATAGCTTGCAGCCGCAACAACAGGCTCAACTGGAAGCACTGGCAATTAAAGCTGTGGACAGAATCAAAGCTCGAGGCGATGAGGCGTTCAGAATTTTTGTCGATGAATTTGCCTTTATGCTTCCTACCGCAATTGGTGGCGTGCAACCGAACTGGCGTGTTGCCATGGATGAATTGGGAGCTGCTCTGGTGGCTGCAATGAATATGGAAAACACAGGTGGAATAAAAGCCTCCAGATTGATTGATACTTTTAGAGAATTATCAGGCAGCGAGCATTTCAATGCAGTCGGACTTCGAAGAAACACACCGTCTATCACTACTGCTATAGCCGAAAGATTGATCGACGCTGCAGCGCAGTTGGATGAGCCTATAACAATAGACAGACGACTGGCGCCAGTGCTTGTTGATGTAATGAGACATGCCAGCAATTATGATTTTGAAACGGAAAGATTGATACTGCTCGGTAAATTGGGTTATGCGAACAATATGCCTGTTTTGCAAAATCGCATATATGACAGTAATAATTTGCACAGAGCATTGAGACTGGTCGAATCTTTCAAAGAAGATTCACTCCCCTTTGTGCGAGCAGTTCAGTCCCTGGATACATTGAACGACACTTATTCATTCTTAAATGAAAGTGCACATACAAGAGCAGAAATTGTGCGCTGGTGGCGAGCCAACGATCATGTAGATATAAATCAACGACTTTCAGTCATATATCACTGGGAAAAATTCAAATATCTTGAAGAGCAGCTATCCAGACCGGAAGTAATTGATGTTATAGACAAATATCAAACTGTTCTTTCAGGCGATGTGAAAGAGCATGGATTATTGACCGCCGCAAAATTCATTATTGAAACTGGCAAAAATATAACTCACGATGAGATGCATGCCCTGGCCGTAGTCATTGCTCGTCAGGGTAAGGAGACAGTTCAGTATTTTAAAAACAATCCGCAAGATTTTGAACCGGCTCTTAGATACTGGCGTTTTGCCAGAAATCGTGACTCTTCCCCTGAGTTTGCCGCCCATTGGGGACGTAAGAGTGCAAGAGAAATGCTTGCCGCAGAACATGCGCTGGAAAATGTTCAGGAATCTAGTAAACCGC
>CAZEQP010000219.1:0-5870 GCA_964514345.1 uncultured Candidatus Obscuribacterales bacterium | reverse complement strand
ATAATCGCCTAGTCCTTTTTTGCCTGGTTTGTACATCTTTCTTGATAACCTTTCGAACCTGTCAATTTAGGAGGGTCCGCACAAAAATATTTTGCGAAAATAAAAGGGATGGAAACCAAACAAATAACGCAATCCAGAAATTCTTTAGAGCTTTATCTGGAAAAACACATTATTAAAGACGGTGACAAAGTTTACTGGCCATACAAACCTGGCGGACAGGCATCAACTGAAGCCACCGCCTGGAGCGCTCTTGCCTTGCGAAAAAAGATAGAACCGGCAAGAGGTGCAGTTTTATTCCTGGTTGATACTCAGTTAAAAGACGGAGGCTGGTCCACATCGACTGACTCAGGCAACTCTGACTGGGCAACCGGTCCTGCTCTTTTATGTATGAGGATACTTGTAAAGGAACATCCACAATTATTGGAAGAGTCCAAAATACAAAATTGTCTTCATAATGCCCTGCACAAAGTGGCCGACTCAAGAGTGACTTTTTATCCGGTGGTGGCACGCTTGATGAAATTCATGATTGAAGGTCCGCAAGGGCTGCAATATGGACGGGGATGGCCCTGGGATCCCGGTTGTTTTCACTGGGTTGAGCCTACCGTCTATTGTTTGTTGTCTTTGAAAATTCCGGGCATGCCATCTGCCGATCTATATAAAGAAGTGACCAGATTCGCCGATAAATTTTTACTGGAGCACGCTTGTAAGGAAGGTGGATGGAATCACGGCAATCATTTGAGTCTGGGTACTTATTTGCCACCATACAGACTTACTACAGCCGAAACTTTGCTGGCTTTGCAAAATCAAAAAGATGATGCCGCCATTGAAAAAGCACTTCAATATCTAAAAAGCCAAACAGAGTCGGATTCTTCTTCGGTTTCACTGGCCTGGTCGGTGCTTGCTTTGACTGCTTACGGAAAAGCAGCAGACAATGAATTGAGTTTTTTGCTTGCACGTCAGAAAAAAAATACAGATGGCGGTCACGGACCGAATATTATGACTACAGCCATGGTTCACCTGGCATATTCGGCATTTCTGGGTGAGAATTTATTGCAAATGCAAACTACATATAAAGGATAGTGTTTTGAAGCGTCGTGATTTTTTGAAATTGGCCGCCGCCACTGCCGCATCAGTGAATGCCTCGGGCTGCAAGAGCACTGCTCCTATAGAAACCAAAGTGCCAGAAGTGTCGGCTTTGCAGGCTGCCAGTAAAAGGCAGGGGCGTTCCAGTGTGGCGTTGATTCCTTGCTCTTCTTATGAAGAAAAAATGGTTCCTGTTTTAAAAGACTACGCATCCAGATTGAAATTGCCCGATGTAAAAAACAAACAGGTTGTGATCAAGCCAAACATGGTCGAGTTTCGCGCCGACAAGCCGATTCACACCAATCCAAATGTTTTGAGATGGACGATTCAGCTTTTGAAAGAACTGGGAGCAAAAGAAATTATTGTGGCCGAAGGACCCGGTCATATGCGTGACACCGAATTTTTACTCGAGTCTATGGGTGTTGGCGAAGTCTGCAAAGAAGAAGGTGTGCGTTTTGTCGATCTGAATCTTGATGATCTGGTGAAAGTTGATAACGCCAATGGTTTCAATGGGCTGAAAAAAATGTATTTGCCCAAAACAATAATGCAGGCGGAGCAAGTTATTAGTCTGCCTAAACTAAAAATGCATCACTGGGTTGGTGTCACTTGTTCGATGAAAAATCTGTTCGGGTGCGTGCCCGGCAGAAAATACGGCTGGCCCAAAAACTTGATTCATATCAAAGGCATACCTGCCACCATAATTGATTTGCAGCATATGATAAAGCCGTCTTTTGCCATAGTTGATGCGGTGGTTGCGATGGAAGGCGACGGTCCCATAAACGGCACTGCGATAGAAACAGGTTTCATCGCCATGTCGGATGATTTGTGTGCGCTGGATGCCACTTGTATTCGCATCACCTCACTTCCTGTGGAAGAACTTTCTTACATGATTCTTGCCGGCAAAACAGTAGGCAATGTGGACTCGTCAATGATTGATGTGATTGGGGGCAGCATAGAGCAATTCAAAAAGCCTTTCAAACAGCCTATAACTTTCACTAACAAAGAACTGCTCAGTCGCGCCGGGCAAGAAGGAAGCTAGCATTCGGGCCTAAAAGCTTGCCAGTCTGCTAAGAATCCTTATGATAATAGTAGGTATCTTAAATAAGTCTCTTTAGCGGTACTGATTGTGTTACCAGCGCGATTACAAGAATTAGCAGAAACAAGATACGGACAAGAATTTTTTCTGCGCGCCCTGTTTGAACTGGCTCTGGAAGAGCAGTGGACAGACTTGAGTCATATGATTCAGCACGACATGGCTAAAGCCATTCTGGCTGACTATTCACTGGAAGCCGGTCTTGGTTATTTGAATCAGAAAGTCTATATGGAATTCTGGGAAGAAGTCATCGAAATCGGCTGGACACGTTTTTGTCAGCACACCGGATTGTCCCGCGACAAAGTAGACTTGTGCCTGAAAGAGTACAGAGAAGCCATTTAAAACGGGTATATAGATATCTGTATAACGATTTCAGGATATTAGCTTATGGCTGGCTTTAATCCCGGAGATATCAATTTCACAAGCGGAGCATCGGGTTCTGACGAAGATCCGGCTCAAACTGCTGCAATGCGTTTTTCCCTTGAGGGCAATCCACCTAGAACCATTCTTGCAGCAAGTACCGACATTTATCGCAACTATAATTGTGATGTGAGTGAAGTTCCTCCGCAAGCTCCGGATTTTGATCTACAGGCTACTCAAGGCCGGCTGACTCTTACTCGGGCAAGTGGAGAGTCCCTAGTTCTGGACAACCTGATGTACGCTAGAGCTAAGTGGGATCATTGCAATAACCGATGGATAATGCAAGTACTGGATCGCGGGCGACAAGGTTCCAGATATCATCTGGACTCAAACAATCGAGTGATTGAAGGTCCGTTTCCGGATAACACCATACGCTTCAATGTCACGCATACTCCCATTCGAAAACGCTAAGATCACGCAACGAGTTACTGTTTTTGTGCGTGTTCCGAGTATCGCACAACCATCGCGTATCCTGCAGGAGCCTGCCCTTCGCCTTTAGTCTGGCTGGATAAAAGAGATCCCAGTGACCATACTCCCGGATTGTCTGCTACAAAATTAGCGTCCACCCGGTCACCTGGTTGCAAAACAATTGTGTCGCGAAATACATGAGGTTCAAGCGGGTCCGAGCCGTTTGTGGAAACTATTTCAAGTATGTGTCCGCTCAAGTGCAGAGGAACGGCTTCTTTGCCCGCGTTCAAAAGACGCAACCTGACTAGTTCGCCTTTGCGCAATTCTAATGGTGGTATATCCGGTGCTGATTTTCCATTGACTAAATAAGTGTTGACGGCAGGAGACGACCCTTGCGCTGTAGTCTTTTTCGCCAGCGCTTGAGAAAAAATGAGGGCGATATCCTGATTTGGACTGCGTGTAGGCGGTCTTTGCGGATCTACAATGAACATGCCGTAAAGACCGGAATCTTTTTGTTTGGAATGAACAATCTGAGGATAATACCAGAATGTGCCCTGTTGTTGAGGAATGAATTGATAGGCAAAAGCTCCGCCGGGAGCCACTATGCCTTGATCTTTGCGCGGCAGTCCGGACACTGAATGAGGCAATTTCAGTCCGTGAAAATATAAACTGGTGCCTGACTTGCTTTGATTGTGCAAGATTACCCGCACCGGTTCTCCCTGCATCACTCTTATGACAGGTCCGGGCACACGTTCGTTATAAGTGAGAGCGTGTGCCGTTTTCCCCCCACCCACTTCAATTTCTTTTTCTTTCACAAGTAAATGAAATTCGCGACAATTCATTTCGCCTTGCTGAGCTTTGTTCTGCACGTCGCCCAGTTTTTTCATAGCGTCATCAATTTCTGAATTGATGTCTTTCATTTCATTGCGCATTTTGCGCACTTCTTCTTTTTCGGCGGCTTGTTCTTCAGCCAGGTCACCGTCCATCAATTCGGCATAAACCGGACCGGTTTGAAATGAAAAGAGTGCTAAGAAAATCAAGACCTTTTTCAAATTAAGTACCATTTGGTTTCACTTTTCCCCTGACAACGCAATTGCGCGGCTTTCATAGAGTAGAATCCTAACAATAAATTGAGCCGGACGGAGGCATTCTTTGTGATTCCGCGTTATACAAGACCGCAAATGGGCGATATTTGGACTGAAGAATCCAAATATCAAACCTGGCTGGATGTTGAACTTGCAGTGTGCCAGGCACAACATCAGGCTGGTGAAGTCCCGGATGAAGTAATGGCTGAAATAAAAGCCAAAGCTAAATTCGATATCAATCGGATATACGAGATTGAAGCTGTCGTCAAGCATGACGTTATCGCTTTTCTGACAAGCGTCAACGAATTTGTCGGTGATTCTGGCAGGTACATTCACAAAGGCTTGACCAGCTCCGATGTAGTGGACACCGCTCTGGCTCTCAATATGCGCAAAGCAGGCAAACTTATTGAAATAGAGTTGCAAAATTTGCATGATGCCATTTTAGACAAAGTGCGCATGCATAAAGGCACTGTAACTATCGGCAGATCCCACGGAATTCATGGTGAGCCCACAACTTTTGGATTCAAGCTTTCAGTCTGGCTGGAAGAAGTGAGACGCCATCAAAAACGTCTCAAAGACGCTATCGAAATGATTTCGGTAGGCAAAATGTCAGGGGCTGTGGGAACCTTTTCCAATATTTCTCCCGCCATTGAAAAAAAAGCTTGTGAAATCCTTGAGCTTACACCGGCTCCCATTTCCACTCAAGTGGTCCAGCGAGACAGGCATGCTCAGTTTATCTGGACTCTTGCTGTCATCGGAAGCAGTCTGGAAAAATTTGCCACCGAAGTACGACATTTGCAAAGAACAGATGTGCTGGAAGCGGAAGAACCTTTTACCGAAGGGCAGAAAGGAAGCTCTGCCATGCCGCACAAACGCAACCCGGTGGGGTCGGAAAATATCACCGGATTGGCCAGATTGCTCAGAGCAAATTCGCTGGCCGCTCTGGAAAATATTCCTCTCTGGCATGAGCGCGACATTTCGCACAGTTCGGTAGAACGAGTGATAGTGCCGGATTCAACCATACTGTTGGATTATATGCTGCACAGATTCACCGGCATTGTGAAAGGTCTTGTTGTTTATCCTGAAAATATGAAACGCAATATGGATGTGTTCGGCGGTATCATTTTTTCGCAGGCTGTACTGCTCAAGCTGGTGGAAAAAGGCATGGCACGCGAAGAAGCGTATGCCCTGGTGCAGTCACACGCCATGGGAGTGTGGAACAAAAATGGAGCAAGTTTCAAAGATTCTTTGTTGAACGACAAAAAAATCAGCGACAAATTGACTGCACTTGAAATTGATGAATGTCTCAGTCCCAAAAACTATTTGCAAAATCTGGAGCAAGTATTCGCCCGTTTAGGAGTTTAAAATGCCCATCAACCCTGAAAATAAGTTAGCCGGTGTCTTGCTTCCGGTATTTGCCATGCGGCGTTCAGGCGACCTTGGAATTGGAGACACTCGGTCCGTAAAAGAGGCAATTGATTTTTGCGCCCGGCACAAAATCACTGTGCTGCAAACTTTGCCCATAAACGAAACAGGTGGTGACAACAGCCCATACAATGCTATCAGCGCCATGGCTCTTGATCCTGTTTATACCACTATGTCACCGGATACGGTGCCGGGGCTGAGCGAAAAGGAATTTTCCGCCATAAAAGAAAAAGTTGATCAATCGGTTTTTGAAGCCGAAGACGTCGACTATCAGATTGTGAAAAAGCTTAAGCTGGACTTGCTTCGAGCGGCGTTTGCCGGTTTCAAGTCCAACAGCGAATTTGAGTCTTTTAAGA
>CAZEQP010000218.1:0-5873 GCA_964514345.1 uncultured Candidatus Obscuribacterales bacterium | reverse complement strand
GATTACAAACTAAATGTCCGAAGAAATAAGATCAAATCCATCCTGGAGTCTAGGACAAACACAAAGTCCGCTCACAGGATACACAGGACTTGCATTTATTGTTATCTGCACCATTACTGTCAGTCTTGTTCTGGCATCCAATCCAGGTATTCAACACGCCCAGATGTGGCCTTTGCATAAGCCTGTATGTTGGATTGCAGTGCTCCTTTCCATGGTGGCAATCGAAGTCTTAGTATTCAAAACACACAAAAGAAATTTTGACTTTGCCTCCGGTCGCCCACTTGATAAAGAAGCCTGGCTTCGGGTGATGGCGCGCTTTCTGGCTCTGTGTCTTTGTTTTATAGTCTCGGCAATTATTGTGGTGCCGATGACTTTTATTTTTTCTGCCTTTCTTCCTTTCTATATATTATTTCTTCCTCTTATTCTGATCTGCTCGATTCCTTATTTTGTCATTTGCGAAAAATTCGCCAGAGCAGATGGTCCAATTGATGAAATACTGCTTCTGGCGCAGGTTATCCTGCCTGGACTTGCAGGGGTTTCTGCAATGGATGCCAATTTGAAAAAAGAGCATATGCTCAATTTGTTGCGCGGCATGATTATCAAGTCTTATTTCATTCCGTTCATGACAGCAAGTTGCAGCACCTACTGGGGATTCTGGCAGAATCACATTCTTGAGTTTATTGCAAACTATTCAAAATTGTCATTGATGCCGCCCGGTCTTCTGGGGCGCGAATTATTTATGCCTCTATTTGAATTTACTATAGTGGTGGATCTGACTATTGCTCTTTTGGGTTATATAACTTCTTGTCGCTTGCTTGATACTCAATTCACATCAGCCGATCCATCTGTTAGCGGATGGACAGCGGCACTTGCCTGCTATCCGCCATTCAATTTTGTTTTTGAAACAATGCTTTTAAATCATTGTTTTTATGCCAATAATGAATTCGCTTTTTATCTTGGTCAGCCTGTTTTGCTCAATGTTCTGTCCATTCTGGTTTTGATTCTTATAGCGATATACAGTCTTTCCACTGTTGTATTTGGTTTGCGTTTTTCCAACCTGACAAATAGAGGCATTATCACTTCCGGACCCTACTCTGTAGTGCGTCATCCTGCTTATGTGTGTAAAAATCTTTCCTGGTGGTTTGCGCTTTTGCCCTGGTTTATGACAAACGGCTTCAACAGTATCTTTGCCATTATTGTTTTACTGGTACTGAATGCATTTTATGTATGGCGAGCTTTGACTGAAGAAAAACATTTGATGCGTGAGGAGCACTACCGGCAATACTGTGAAAAAACGAAATGGCGATTTATTCCAGGACTTGTATAGAGTTCGGCTCTGCTAGCATATGCGAATTCCTAACGCAAAATACTGAAGTCTCGACCGAACGGTCTTTTATGAATGTTGGCGATATGCAGTATTTTCTAACGATATTGTTAGAATCCGTCGCATAGTGCAAACATTCATAGAGAGACGAAAAAAACTCCTTATCTCCAACTAGTTAACTGCTCAGCCTAGAAATCGCATACGATGCAAGTTTGCGAATTCTCATTGAGGGATCACTTTCCGGGCTCGGTTTTCTGCCGCATTCCAGGCCGCTAAAAAGCACCCTGCGATTATCGCCAGATCGATAATCACTAAGACAAAAATCATTCCAAAACTATTTTAGTTTGTTCGGTGAGTGACACTATATCGGCGTATTTTGCCGTTTGCACCATCCACTCTCCAAAAGCTTCTACCAGCTCACTTGCGGCATACAAAGGTAAAATACGTAGATTTCGATAGCCACGACTGGTATGTTCGTACGAAAGTCGCAAAGGACCGGCGTCCCATATTTCATAAAAATAACTGCCGCTGCCGTCGTGAAAATCAGCTCGACAACCGTATCGCATGATTTTTGGATGCAATTGATTGAATAAAAGATCGCATAAGGCTTCCTGTCCAAATGACAAATCTAGCGACGATAAAGGATTTGATTTTTGCAGTAAAAAAGAAAGTGCTTCTTGTACAAAATAAGAGTCACTGGCAGACTGAACACCACAGCAGACGATGGCTGGAAGACTGACTGTGTCTCCTTCTATACATTCGTACGAAAGCCATTGTGATTTTTCAATGTCAGGAAATAAAGAAGCATTTTTTAAAGCTCCCAACCATGAAAGTTGTGATTTTGCGTTGTTCAGTTTTTCAAAAGTGAGGAACCATCCGTTTTTTGAAAGCTGAGAGCCGAGATTTTCCAGTTGCGGACTTGAATATTTCAAGCCTTTATCGGCAAACCAGGCGGATAAAGAGTTGTCGTTGCCTGAAATCGAAAAATCAAATTCTTGCTGCGGACCCATTGAGGCGACGCTCAAAATAAGATCGAATGAGCCTGTTTTGGTGTCGGTTCTGAATTCGTCTTTTGCGGTGTCGCCGACTTGAAATTGAACATTTGTCAGATTCAATTTTTCAGCCAGAGTTTGAGCGTGTTTCACTGCATATTCGTTAATATCGACACCCAGCACTTTTGCCTCCGGATACAAACGAGCCATATAACAAGTAAGAATTCCGTTGCCGCAACCGGCATCAAGAATTGTTCTTGGCACATAGTCGTCGAGCGCTTTAACAACCCAGTTCATAACGCTCTTGTAGAGCGGGATTCTCAGACCGGCAAAAGAAAAGGCTGTGTCGTAATTCTGGTAAATGGCGTGATAAAAGCTTTCTTCATCGCCTTCTTCCAGACGGGCATATGCATGCTCAAGCAATTTCACTTCGGCACGCGGATATTTTGAGTCCAGTTCTCTCCAGAATGCATGCAAGCTGTCATAACCCTTGAGGTCGATTTCACTTAAATAATCTTGAATACAATAAGAATTCACAGTTATCCGTTTATTAATACAATCAATATTGGGTGGGTGCTAAATTTGTACCTGACATCCAATTTTTATCGCATTTATTGCAAACCACTCCGGTGACTATTATGAAGGCTAAAACCTACGAAACGGCTAATGTAAGAAAAATGGCAAAAAGAAATAAGGGTTCCGCTCAGCAAATGCAGGAATTTCCGGTTAACAACACCCCCAGCAATGCTCAGTATGACAATCTAGGACTGGCACTTTTTATTGTGGCTCTCACACTGGGGCTGGCTGCCTTGGTCGGTGGAGGCTATTACACGATCAATCAGTTCATGCAGGCTGTACAAGCTCAACCGGTTCAATGGATGACAGCAATTTTGATGACCGGCTTTCTTCTGATCTCGCTTTATACAGCAAGGACTCTGGTCTGGCTGGGATTTTTCGGAACAGTAATGATGTGTTCGCGAATGGGCGCCTGGAAGCGGGCTGAAGAAACAGCCGAAATAGCCATCAAACTTGATAAATTTTCGCCCAACGGCACCGGTTGGGCCTCAATGGCTTTGTCTCAGAGCTTATTACAAAGAGGACTGTTTAAAGAATCGCTTGCTGTAGCTGAATCTGAATGGCAAAGAAACGGAACCAATCCCAAGCAAGCTATAAATATGGGACCGTTGTGCGCTTGTGCGGCCATGGCCAATCAAGTGGAAGGAAATGTGAAACAGACTCTTGCCTGGAATGAAAGGGCTCTTACCTCGCTCAACCATATGCACGAGGAATACAGCAATCCCCAGAAAAACAAAGGAATGATTAGAAAGCTGACCAGCCCGCAATCCAAAGAATGGCTCGGACAAATCAAGATGCAACTGGCGGCAACTTATTTCAATAACGCCACCATTTACATGAATTCGATGGATCACAGACGCGCCAAAGAGAGTTTTAAAAAGGCTGTAGAAATGGCTGTGCAGGCGCCGGACTTCCCGCAAAAGGCCGATATATTGAAAGTAGGTAAAGAACAGCTAGGTCGCCTAAAGCATTCCTAATATTTACACCTGATATATTGCTGACCTATTATTCAAGCCAGTAAGCCTTATTTATGTTATAAAGGCATTGATACGATTGAGCTAGATGTGAGGATTATCCAATGAAGCGCGTACTCTCAGTACTTTTAGTAGCCGGTATATTTTTCGCTTGCGCCAATTCCGCATCGGCAGAAGACAACAAAGTCAAAGCCGGTGCTAAGAAAGTTGGCTCAGCCATTGTTTGGCCCTTCAAAAAGATGGGTCAGGGCATGAAAGCTATGGGCGAAAAAACCAAAAAAATGTTCAAAAAATAAGAACATAATAGACCAGTAAAAGTATGAAAAACGTCAGGCCCTGTTAATTCCAGAACCTGGCGTTTTCGTTATAAAATACAGTGATGGAAATTAGCCCTACTGATTTGAAAAATCGGCTCGACGCAGGTGAGACTATTGTGCTTCTGGATATTCGTGAACCACACGAGTTGATGATTGCCACACTCGATAATGCCGTGCATATTCCCAAAGGTGAGCTTACCGAGCGCCTGAGCGAGATCTCCCAAAATAAAAACGAAGTCGACATCGTTGTTTTTTGCCGTACAGGCAGACGCAGTCTAGAGTGCCAAAACCTCCTCAGCCAAGCCGGTTTCAATCGCGTCTACAATTTGACCGGTGGATTGCATGCCTGGTCGGATGATGTTGACTGCACAATCATGAAGTATTAAGAACTAGGGAACCGAGATATCGCCTCTGGCATCAATTTCGATGGTTGTTGTTTTGTAGTCGCTGGACAGTATAAATGAAGCCGGTTTTTCCGGGGCGCCCATGGGAGGAGCGAATTTGACCAGTCCGGTCAGACTCATGCCTTCAGGCAAAGTCACTTCTTCTTTCAATCGACCGTCTTGCCTGATTATGTATTTGAATCCGGGCGGGGCAAACAGAATGAGTTTTTTGCCGGCCAAGATACTGGGTGATTGTTCAGCGGCCTGAACAGACACCAGTTTTTTTGATTCTGAAGACATATTCTTGCAACGGTGCAGATCCGAGACCAGATCATGTCCTGCTGCGCTCACCAGAAGCTGAACTTGTGTGTATTCAACCACTCTTACGGCAAAAAGAGGCACGGCAAAAAACATAAACAAAAAGACCAGTGATTCAAATTTGCGAATCCTGTGCCAGCTTAATTGAGGTGAATTGTATTTTGTAGGTTTTCCGTCAGGCACGTGTTTAGTACAAAACCAGCGCTTACATGGGGAAAACTTCTGGACCGCCCAGAATCAAAATTTTGTCTTCTTTTTGTTTAGAATCGACAACCTGACTGTCTTTAGAAGGATTGTATTTTTTACGTCTTTCTCTTTGCTCGACTGCTTTGTCGAAATCGCTCAAAACTTGCGAGGCGTTGTCGACATTAGCCGGCTTAACTACATTAGTCGGCAGTGCCGAAGACAATAAAACTTTCGAGTCAGTCGCTTCACTGTTCACAGGAACCAGAGAGGTCGAGATGGCTGTGGATAAAGCTAATATTGTGGAAAGAAAATGCATGGTTAATAGACCTTATTTATGGGGTGTTTGCTAACCTGTCCTGAGTATAAGTGCGGTGCCGGCCAATTGAAAGAAAAGATAGGAATCTCTTAATTATCATTGCAACATTCAAGCCACACCAGTTCACTGTAGAGCCGCTTCCTAAATTATTCTTCAGGAAAAAAACGCCCCTTTTCAATTTGCTGCCAGACGGTGTTGTCAAGCGACATTTTCTTCTTAGCATCCACTTCCTGAAGCGATGCTGATCCGGCTCAAGATTTTGACACTGGTATTGCCTGCAGTACTAACTTAATTGACTGCGCTTCTCACTTTGATCCATCCGCCCTGTCTGAAATTGCTGGTCGCAGGATGGGTGTAGTGTACAAGCCCGCCTTTTTTATTCCAGATGTACTCACCCGACACATCGACTGTGTCGCCAGGCTTGATATTGAGATATGAGCCCAAATTTGTATTGTGAGCTATAAGGACGGTTGTATTGTTTGACAAG